>CAZLSH010000001.1:0-102831 GCA_964562095.1 uncultured Clostridia bacterium
CCTGGAGATCAAGGGCGTGCTGCTGACCATGTATGACGAGCGCACCAACCTTTCCCGGCAGATAGAGGAAGAATTGAGGAAATATTTTAAAACCAAGGTGTATGGCACCGTGATCACGCGCAATGTCCGCCTGTCGGAAGCGCCCAGCTTCGGGAAACCCATCCAGCTGTACGACATCCGCTCGGCGGGAGCCCGCGCCTACATGTCTTTGGCCAAGGAGATGACCGGAAAATGAAACGCAAAGTGCTGGGCAAGGGGATCGCGGCGATCATCGCCAACGAGCCGCTGGGCAAGAACAGGCTGGTCGATCTGGACGTGGACAGCATCCACCCCAACCCATTTCAGCCGCGCAAGTCGTTCGCCAAGAATGCCCTGCAGCAATTGGCCGATTCGATGAGGGAGGACGGCGTCATTCAGCCGGTCGTGGTCTGCAAGCGGGACGGCAAGTATTTCCTGGTCGTCGGCGAAAGACGTTGGCGCGCCGCCCAGCTGCTGAAATGGGAGAAAATCCCGGCCGTGATCAAGGAATTCTCCGACAACGACGTCATGGCCAAGGCGCTGATCGAGAATATCCAGCGTGAGGAACTCAATGCCATCGAGATCGCCGAGGGCATCGAGGCGTTGATCTCCCAGAGCGGTGAAGGCCAGCAGGAGGCCGCCGACAGATTGGGCATGCACCGCGCGACCCTGGCCAATTTTCTCAGGCTGTTGCGGCTGCCCGTTTCCATCAAGGAATCCATTGTCCAGGGCAAGCTGGACCAGGGGCACGCTCGCGCCCTGCTGGCTTTGAAGAGCGAGGGGGAGATGCTGGCCGCGGCCGCCCAGATCGTGCACAAGGGGCTGTCGGTGCGCCAGGCGGAACTGCTGGTCAAGAAATTCGCTGCCGGCGGCAGGAAAAGCAAACCCGCCCTGGACCCCGACATCGTAAAAATGGAGAATCGCCTGACCCACAGCCTGGCGACCAAAGTGAAACTGGTCTATGCCAAGACCGGCCAGGGCAAGGTGGAGATATTTTTCAATTCCCTGGCCGAATTCGAGAGGTTATACGCCATTCTGAGCAAGGAGAAGTAATATGAACAAAGCCGAGACCCCGATGAAGATCAGCGGTTTCATCGATCGGGAGACCGAGATCATCGGTGATATCAAATTCAAGGATAATTTTCGCATCGATGGCGTCCTGAAGGGAAAGATACTCTCCGGCAACGGCCTGATCATCGGCGAGACCGGAGAGATCGAGGCCGACATCGAGGTCAACAGCGTCGCGATCAACGGCCGGGTCAAGGGATCGATCAAGGCCAAGGAACGGGTCGAGATCTTTTCCAAGGGGCGGGTCATCGGTTCGGTTACCGCTCCCAAGCTGATCATCGAAGAAGGGGCTTTCTTTCAAGGCTCGTGCCAGATGGAGATGAAATCCCTGGATAGCCGGACCAGGGACAGCGAGAACAAAACGGCTCGATGAGCGTCGCCGCCGTCATCCCCGCCCGCTACGGCTCCAGCCGTTTCCCCGGCAAACCCCTGGCGAGGATCGCCGGTTGTTCCATGATCGAAAGGGTCTACCGCCAGGCGGAAAAAGCGGGGTGTTTCGCTGAAATTATAGTGGCCACCGATGACATGCGCATACGCGACGAGGTGATTCGTTTTGGTGGAAATGCCGAGATGACCGATAATAATATAAAATCGGGTACGGAGCGCGTGTGGGCCGCGATCAAGAACAAGGATGTTGCCGCGGTCGTCAACATCCAGGGCGACGAGCCGCTGATCCCGGAAAAGCTGATCCGCGCCGTGGCCCTGGCCCTGAAGAAAGACCCGATCGTCAGCGCAGCCCGCCGCAGCGTTTGCCAAGAAGATTTCCTTTCCCGGCACGTGGTCAAGGTTGTCTGCGACCGTAACCGCCGGGCTTTGTATTTCTCGCGTGCCCCCATCCCCTTCGCTGAAAACGATCCCGACGCCGGGTTTATGCAGCACATCGGCATTTACGGCTATTCCAAGGAAATGCTCCGTGTTTTCGTAGCCAGCGGAGCCACGGAGCTCGAACAGCGGGAGAACCTGGAGCAGTTGCGCTTCCTGTTCTTGGGGCTGACGATCCGCATCCTGATGACCGATTTCGTATCCCATGGAGTGGATATACCCGCGGACATCGAAAAGATCGAGCGACTGCTGAGGAGTTAGCATGGCCAAGACCCGGTACATCTTCATCACCGGCGGCGTCCTTTCGTCCCTGGGCAAGGGGATCGCGGCGGCGTCCATCGGCAACCTTCTGGAATCCTATGGCTTTCGCATCGGCATGCTCAAGCTGGACCCTTACCTGAATGTCGATCCCGGAACCATGAGCCCCTTTCAGCATGGCGAGGTGTTCGTCACCGAGGATGGGGCCGAGACCGATCTCGACCTCGGCCATTACGAACGCTTCACGACCACCGAAACGTCGCAGAAAAGCAATTGGACCGCAGGCCGCATCTATGAACGGGTGATACAGAAAGAGCGGCGCGGCGACTTCCTGGGCAAGACCGTCCAGGTGATCCCCCATGTCACCGACGAGATCAAGGCGGCGGTTTTCGAAGTCGGCAGGACCGCCGACGTCGCACTGGTCGAGATCGGCGGCACGGTGGGCGACATCGAAAGCCAGCCGTTCCTGGAGGCCATCCGCCAGATCGGCTTGGAGCTGGATGAGGAGCAGGTGCTCTATGTCCACCTGACCCTGGTGCCGTTCATCAAGACGGCCGGCGAACTCAAGACCAAGCCGACCCAGCACAGCGTGAAGGCGCTGCAGGAGCTCGGCATCCAGCCCGATATCCTGCTGTGCCGGGCCGAGACAACGATGCCCGCGGAGATCAAGAAGAAGATCGCCCTGTTCGCCAACCTGAAGGAAGACGCGGTCGTCAGCGCGATCGATGTCGACACCATCTACGAGATCCCTCTGATCTACAGGAAAGAGGGGCTGGATGCCGCCCTATTGAAGAAGTTGAAGCTGAAAGGCGATTGCCGGCCATTGCGGGAATGGCAACGATGGGTCAAGCGCGTCAAGGGGCTCTCCCGCGAGGTGACGATCGCCATCGTCGGCAAGTACGTGAGTCATTCCGATGCCTACAAGAGTCTTTTTGAAGCCCTGTATCACGCCGGGGCGGAGAACCATGTCCGAGTGCGGCTGGAACGGATCGATTCCGATGCGCTGGTCAGCGGCGATCCCGCCGAGATCTTCCGCGCCGTGGACGGCATCCTGGTTCCAGGCGGCTTCGGCATCCGCGGCATCGAGGGCATGATCCGCGCCGTCGAATACGCCCGGACGCGCGCCATTCCCTTTTTCGGCATCTGCCTGGGCATGCAGGTGGCAACGATCGAATACGCCCGTCATGTCCTGGGCCTGGCGGACGCCCACTCCTCCGAGTTCGACCCGCGGACCGGCAGCAAAATTTTCCTCAAGCTGCACGAACTGCACAACGTGGACGACATGGGGCACAACATGAGGCTGGGTGCCTATTCCTGCATCCTGAAGAAACAGTCGCTGGCGTACCGCGTCTACCGCCAGGAAAAGATCTCGGAGCGCCACCGTCACCGCTATGAGTTCAACCCCGAGTTCGAATACAAGCTGGAAAACAAGGGGCTGCGCATCAGCGGCAAGAACCCCGAGCGCAACCTGGTGGAGATCGTCGAACTGGCCGGCCATCCCTGGTTCCTGGGCTGCCAGTTCCACCCGGAATTCAAATCCCGGCCCCTGCGGCCGCATCCGCTTTTCGTCTCATTCATCGAACAGGCCAAGCGCAACCAGCCCCGGACTTGAAAGCGGGGAACTCGGCTCAGGGAATCTTGACGAATTCGTGATAGATGCTTTTGACCATGGCGCTGACGTTGATCATCAGCGCCTCTCGGGGGCCCATCAGGGTCGGTGAGAAATAATCCTCTTCCAGGATCATCTCGGCGATGCGCGTGAAATCAACGCTCTGGCCCAGGCGGGAGATGATCCGCTCCTTTAACTGCCGGGTTTCGGCGAGCGAAGCGGCCAGGAATTCCCGGACCCGGTCTTTGCCCCTGACGGCGGTGTTGTGCGCCAGGGCCAGGACCTCGGCTTCGAGGCCGAGCAGCTTTTCCAGCGAGGCCTCATACTGGCGGTAGCTGGACAGGAACAGCGGCTTGACCCTGCCGTTCCTTTCCACGACGCCGGCGGCATCGCCGGCGAACAGGATGTTGCCGGGGCGCAGAAGAAAAGAAATGGAGCAGCGGGTGTGCCCCGGTGTTTCGTACACTTCAAGGTAGCGCCCGGCGGACAAGGGGATGCGTTCGTTCTCGCCCACGGCGCGGATGTCGCGCGGCCGGGTGAAGACCGAAGCGCTGCGGTCGTTGGCGAGCGCCTTGAATTTCTGGTTCAGGTCGTTGATGAAGGCGATCGCCTTGTCGTTTTCCAGGATGTCCTTGGTGCGTTGCGAGGCGATGATCTGAAAGGGGGATTTTTCCTGGAGCAGGGAGCAGGCGCCGGCGTGATCGTAGTGGGAGTGGGTCAGAAGCACCATGTCCAGCCGCCCGCCTTCCAGCAGCGCCGACAATTTGTTCTCGATTTCCCCGGCCTTGGCCAGAACGGCGCAATCGATCATCGCATTGCGTTGGCCGCGGATCACGTAGAGGGGGAACATCGGGACATGCAGTACGTAAACGTCCGCTGCCAGTTCAGAAAAAGGGCGTTGGTTCACCAAGGCCCCCGCTGATACAACTCCGCGGCGGGTTTGCGCTCTCGGGCCGCGGGCAGGCGAACGGGATAGCCCAGGCTCATCAGCTGCACGATGCGCACCGCGGCTGGGACCCGCAGGACGGCCTTGGCCTTGTCTTCGGCGAACGAGCCGATCCAGCAGGTGCCCAGGCCTTCGCGCACCGCCTGCAGCGAGACATGGTCCAGGACAATCGCCAGGTCGATCAGGTAGGCCGGGTGGCCGCAGCGCATGACGTAGGACGGATTCAGGGCGCAGGCGGCCAGCAGCAGCGGCGCCTGCTTGAAAAAAGGCTGGTGCGGAGAAGCCCCGTCGATCAGGAGCTCTTTCAGTTCCGGGTCGCTGATGACCAGGATGCGCCAGTCCTGCTGGTTGCGCGCGGTCGGGGCCAGCCGGCCCGCCTCGAGAATCCGGGCCAGCTTTTCTTCCTCGACCGGACGGGGGCTGTATTCGCGGATCGAGCGCCGGGCAGCGATCTCCTCGATGATCGTCACAGGGAGTAGACCCCCCCGATCAGCAATGAGACCGATTCGCTTTTTACCGCCGCATCCGGGCTTTTCAACAGGCTGGAAAGCCAGTGGTTGTAGCGCAGTTCGGCAAACAGACCCCAACGGCCCAGCGGGAGTTCGTACCCCAGGGCGGCGTTGAGGGCAAAGATAAATTTTTTTGTGTTATCGGCAAGGTTAATGATTTTTTGATACTCGGGGATCGACAGTTCATGGGAAAGGAGGAAGTTGAATTCGGGTCCCAGAGCCGCATAGGGCGTGGCACCATCCCGTAAACGGAGGGAAAAGAGTATCGGCACGGCGATGGCGGTGTTGCGGTAGATTCCCGTGATCGTTTCGCCCGGCACGTAGTTCAGGGCGGTCCTCGCCCCCTTTTTGCCAAAGAGCGCCTGGGCCTCCAGTTTCATTTTTGGGGCGATCTCCCAGGCATACCCCAGGCCAAAGGCCATTCCTGTTTGTTGCTGGCGGTTCAGGGAAGTGATTTCGCTGGAGAACAAGTATTTGCTCGAATGGACCCCCAGCAGGGCCTTGAACTCGCCGGCCATGGCCAGC
Source organism: uncultured Clostridia bacterium (assembly GCA_964562095.1). Classification (GTDB taxonomy): domain Bacteria; phylum Acidobacteriota; class Aminicenantia; order UBA2199; family UBA2199; genus UBA2199. The sequence continues at coordinate 5,756 of CAZLSH010000001.1, forward strand.
CGCGCCGGCAACAGCAGCCCAAGAAGCAGAATGATTTTTTTCATCGGCCGAAACCTAGCATATTCCCGATGATTTTTCAATCATTGTTGACAAGCACAGATCGTTCTTGTATGATCGCCCTTGAGGCTTGATTCAAGGGAAGAGGGTTTATCCCCACAGCCCCCGCTGCCGTGACCGGACCTGGGATCAGGAAGCATCTTTGAAAGTCTCAGCCACTGCCCCAAAGGGCGGGAAGGCTTTTTAAAGATTCCGGAAGTCGGAAGACCTATCAGGTATCAGCCAGATTCCGTTTATCCGCGGAGGGCGGGTAAGGATGAAGTTGCAGCCCATTTGATTTTGGAGCGTGCGTCATGCGAAACTCATTGGTCCGGCTTTTTCTCTTCTGCCTGCTTTTCCCCGTCCTGGTCGCCGAGGATAAAAAGGAAAAGCCCGATATCGAGGAAGCGGTGGAGGTCATCGGCAAGGTGCCCCTGGCCCGAGCCCTGCAGAGCGTCTCGGTGCTGGACCTGGAGCGAGTCCAGAACGGCGGCCACGACGGCTTGAAAGAATTGCTGAACCAGTGCCCGGGGATGCTGGTGCTCAACGCCGGCAACCCGGCGCAGTTCTCCTATGCCTTCGCCCGCGGCGCTTCGGTCAACCAAATGCTGTACCTGATCGACGGGGTCAAGCTGCACGATCCCTCCTCGTCGCTGTCGGGAAATTTTTCATTCCTGTCCCCGCAACTCGTTGAAAAAGTCGAAGTCGTCCGCGGGCCGCTGAGCAGCATGTACGGGTCGAGCGCCATGGGCGGCGTGGTCAACATCATTACGCGCAAAAAAGAAGGGCTGCGATTTTCCCTCGCCGGCGGCAGCCACGGTACCTGGGACAGCCAGGTTCATTTTGGCAAGCGCCTGGGGGCGTTCCACGTTTTCCTCAATGCCGGCATGTTGAATTTCGACGATCGCCTGGACAATGACCGAGTGGAACGCAAAAGCTTCGCCATCCATTCGGGCTATGACCTGGATGATCTCTCGCTGGGCCTTTCCCTTTTCGCTTCGCTCGTGGATGCCGGCATCCCCTGGAATCTGGGAACGGCGACCCCGCGGCGCGGCTACGGGCAGGACAACTTCATTGTCTCCCTGCCGCTCGGCCTGGATTTCGGAGACCGGGGGCGGCTCGATGTCGTCGCCTCGCTGCACTGGAACCGCTACGATTTCCGCGATCCCGACGATGCCTGGAACCCGCAGTTTGCCAACGAGTCCTTCCTGGCGGAAGCGCAGGCGAAATTCACCGCTCGCCTGGAGAAAAATTTAAAGCTGGTTGCCGGGGCCGATCTCTCGACGCAACGGATCGCCAACCTGGAGAACGGCCAGACCCTGATCCCGGGCACCTCGCTGGGCGTGGCCTCCGCCTATGCCGACCTGCAGGCCGACTTGGGCCGGTTGCTGCTGGCCGGATCGCTGCGTTTCGACCAGTACGAAGGCCTGGCCGGGGTGTTTTCGCCCCATTTGGGAGCTTCGTTCAACCTTGCCCCTTTCCTGAAGCTGAGGGCTTCGGCTTCCCGCAGCTTCCGCGCCCCGACGCTGCCGGAAATGCTGAACCCGTATTGGGGAAATCCCGCGCTGCTTCCCGAGACCGGCAGCTCGCTCGAGGCGGGAGCGGACCTGTACCTCGCCACGCTGCAATTCGGGTTGACCGCGTTCGCATCCACTTACCGGAACCTGATCGGCTACAGCCCGCTGACCAGCCGCTTCGCCAACATCAACCGGGCCGATGTCAATGGCGCCGAACTGAGCCTCGACTGGGAGGTCCGCACGGGCATTCGCTGCCGCGCGGCCTATACCTACCTGCACACGCAGGACGTCCAATACGGACGGGAATTGCTGCGCCGCCCGCGTCAGGTTTTCAGCGCCGCCCTGTCCTACCGCGCCGCCAGCGGGCTCACCGCCTCTGCCGACGTGACGGTCGTGGGCAAGCGGCTGGACTATGACGAGTTGCTCTGGACGGTCGCCGAAAACAGGGCGTTCAACCAGGTCGGGCTCATGCTTCGCCTGCCGCTTTGGAAGCACGTATCGGTCTTTTGCCGGGTGGACAACGCCCTGAATGCCCGTTATGAAGAGGTCCTGGGCTATCCGGCGCCGCTGCGCCGCCTGCAGCTGGGCGCCGCCTGCCAGGTGGGCGATTGATACCCGTCCTCCATGCCGCCGGCGGCAGGAAGCAGGCTGTTTTCCTGGCGCTGCTTTTTTCCGCCATGGCGGTTTATCCCCAGCGGGTGGTCTCCCTGGCCCCGGGGCTGACCGAGATCGTCTTCGCCGTCGGCCGTGGTGCTGCCCTGGTGGGGGTGACGAAATTCTGCGACTATCCCCCTGCGGCCAGGCAGATCGAAAAAGTCGGCGGCTTCCTTGATGTCAGCATGGAGGCCCTGGTGGCCCTGGATCCCGATGTCGTGATCGCCTACCCGGAGCATGCCGCCAGGATGAAGTCCCTGCCGCCCCGGGTGCGGTTGGTCACGGTGGGTCACGACCGCCTGTCGGACCTGCTGGCATCGATGCTGGAGATCGGCAGGGTGCTCGGGAACGCAAAGGCGGCCGAACGGCTGGCGGGATCCATCCGCCGGCGGCTGCGCCGCCTGGAACTGCGGGTCCGGGGGGAGAATAGGCCCAGCGTCCTTTTCATCGCCGGCCGCAACGCCGACGAGCTGAAAAACATGTTCATTATCGGCAACAACGATTTTTTGAATGACCTGTTGCGATTGGCCGGAGGGGTGAACGCCTACCGGGGCGGCATCGCTTACCCCAGCATTTCGCTGGAAACGGTCATTTCCCTCAATCCGGAATTCATTTTCGAGATATCTTCGCATTATGAAGGCATCGCCGATGAAAGGATCTTCGCCTTGTGGCGGCCACTGTTCATGGTAGCGGCCGTAAGCGGCGGGCGGGTGCGGATCATCCGCGACCCCTCCTGGCTGCGGCCCGGGCCGCGGGTGGCCGATGTCGCCGAGGAATTGGCGCGGACGCTCCATCCGCGGCGATTCGCGGCCGCGTCCAGGGAACATGGCCGGAATGATTGAAGCCCGGGGACTTTCATATGCCGTGAGTCAAAGGCAGATCCTCCATGACCTCGATTTCATTATCGAACAGAACGATTTTGTCCTGGTTTTCGGCGCCAACGGCGCCGGCAAGTCGACCCTGCTCCGTGTTTTGGCCGGCATGCTCCGCAAGACGGCAGGCGAAGTGCAACTGGCCGGCCGCAACCTGGCGACGTATGCCAGGAAAGAACTGGCCACGCGCCTTTCCTACCTGCCGCAGGCGGACGAATTTGCCCTGCCGCTGCTGGTCCGGGACATCCTGCTGGCCGGACGCTATCCCTACCGCTCGCTTTTTCAGCAGCTGACCCGGCGCGATTTGGAGGTCTTTGCGGACGGCGTGGCGCAGTTCGGCCTTGAGGAACTGCTGACGCGCAACATTCAGACTCTGAGCGGCGGGGAGAGAAAAAAAGTCCTCCTGGCCGGCGCGTTCATCCAGGATGTGCCGCTTATCCTCCTGGACGAGCCGCTGAGTTTCCTCGACCCGGGGAGCGCCCGGCGCCTGGTCAGGATGCTGGAGGCCCTGCACCGGGAAGGCCGGACGATCGTCGTGGTTTCGCATGAAATCGAGCGCTTTTTTCCCCTGGCCACCAAGATGCTGGCGCTGCAGGGCGGCGCCTTGCGCTATTTCGGCGCCCGGACGTTCTCGGCGCAATTGTTCCAGGATGTCTATGGCGTCCCGTTTCAAAGAATCACCGCCGCCGGGCGGGAGATCATTTATGTCGACGACTAGGAGACTCTGGCTATTGGCCGGGGCCGTGCTGTTGGCGTTGGTGATCACGCCGTTCCTGGGCATCGTCGCCATCGATCCGCGCGCTGTTTTTCAGCAGAGCCCGGCCAGTTTCATCTTCTGGCAGTTGCGTCTTCCCCGCGCCCTGCTGGGGTTCGCCGCCGGGGGCATCCTGGCCCTGTCGGGGCTGGTTTGCCAGAACCTGTTCAAGAACGACCTGGCGACCCCGGACCTGCTGGGCATTTCGTCCGGAGCCGCCGCCGGCGCGGTGATCGCGCTCAAATTCAAGGTGGGGTTGACTTTTTTGGGCAGTGGCGGCACGCACTTGTTTTCTTTCCTGGGGGCGTTGGCGGCGATCCTCGTCATCTTCGCCATCGCCCGCATGATCCGGAGCTCCTCGCTGTATACTTTCCTGATGTCCGGCATCGCCATCAATTTTTTCTTCTCCTCGGTCATCGTCATCTGCCAGTACGTTTTTGACTTCACGGATACGTTCTCGTTGCTGCGCTGGCTGACGGGCGCCATCGTCGTCGCCGGCTACAAGGAGGTCATTTTTCTGCTGGCGCTGCTGGCCGTTTTCCTGGTTTTCGTTCTGTTGTTCCGCGCGGAATTTCTTCTGCTCGCGGCCGGAGACGATTTTGCCTTGACCCGCGGGCTGGATGTCGCCGCCTTCAGAAAATATTCATTCCTGGGACTGGCGGTCTTTGTCGGCGCCGCCGTTTCCCTGTGCGGCCCCATCGGATTCGTCGCCCTGGTCGTTCCGCATGTGTCGCGGTCCTGGGGCGCCAGCCGCTACCGGGAAACCGCCGGTTTCACCGTTCTTCTCGGCGGCGGTCTTCTCGTGCTCGCCGATTTCCTGGCCCGTTCCCTGCTGCCGCCGGTGGAGGTCCCGGTCGGGATCGTCACCTCGCTCCTGGGGGCGCCATTTTTCCTGGCGCTGCTGCTGTCCCAGCTGAAGCGCTCGGCCTGAAATCAGTCTTTTTTCAGCTTCAGCTCCTCGTAGCCGACGAGCACCGACGGCGAGGACGATTTCAGCACCTGGAAGGTCACGACGCTTTCCGGGTTCCGGTTCGGGACCGACGTCTCGAACCGGCGCGCCTCGTCCTTGCGGATATCGCGGAAAAGAAGCTGGTCGACCATGTTCTCGCCGGCATAGACCCGCAGGATAAGGTATTCGGCCTCGGCGGGATAGGTGATGCTGCCGTGGATCATCAGCTGCTCGGCGCGTGATGCCGTGAAGCCGCTGCCGATGGGAACGGGCCGGCCGTCCAGGTCGGTGATCTTCTCGACGCCGACCTTGGCGCCGGGGACAATGACCTTCATCTCCTGAATGTCGCTTTCCGCCACGGTGTTCCCGGTGCTGTCAACGGCCCGCACCTTCCAGTAGGTCCATTGGTTGCGCAGGACCTCGCCCCAGGCCTCCTCGTCGGGCGTGTAACTGAAACGCTCGGGGCACTCACGCCATTTCACGGTTGGATCGTTGCGCAACAGGGAAAACAGGCTGTTCGAGAAGGCGATCCGGTAATACGAGCCGCCGAGGATGCGTTCCCAGGAGAAGACCGTCTCTTCGTCCTCCTTGACGATGGCGCCGTCCTGGGGAGCGAGAACGGCGATCACGTTCTCATAGGGCAGGACGAAGTAGCGCAGGGTGGGGAAAAGGACCTGTCCGTTCTCCGGACGGGTCAGCTGCACGGTGATGGTGTGCATGCCGGGGTCGGAAACCGGCAGCCCGGGGATTTCCGGCGTGAAGATCGTCTTCACCTGGCCCTGATAGGCCGTTTCATTGAAAAAGAAGACGGCCTGGCCGTCGACGATCCAGTAGCCGGAGACAATGCCGGTGCCGCGCATTTTCATTTTCAGCTGGGCGCGGATGGCTTTGGAATTCTTGGGCACCACCTTGTAATACTTGCCGTTGTCGAGGGTGATTTCGGCGATCTCCAGGTTCACCTGGTCGGTGATGCCCATGACCTTGACGGTCTCCGTGAATACTTTGCTGCTGGCCCCGTTTTCGTCGCGGGCGCTGATGGTATAGTTTCCCGGGAGCTTGTAGGCGTGGGTCACGGTGGCCGGCCCCGAGAAGACGGCGGGCCTGTTGGCGGCGGCGGCGGCCGGCCCGGCGGTGACGGTGCTGCCGTCGCCGAAGTCCCACAGGACCAGGGGACCGCGGAAATTGACCGCCGTGACGGTCACCAACTCGTCGATCCTGGCTTCGGCGACGGACACGGTGAGCGAGCGGTTCTCGGGGAGGATGGTGATCGGCTGGGATATCTTGGGCAGGTTTTCTTCCAGGGCGCTGATCATGAACGTACCGGGATTCTGGTAGCGGTGGGCGACCGTTGCCGCGTCATGCTGCGGCAGGGTGCCGTCGCCGAAGTTCCATTTGATGGAGCTTGAAGTGAAGCCAAGAGCATGGATCTCGACCAGCTGGTCCACCCTGGGCTGGAGCGGAGAGAATGTGATGCCGCGAACGGGTTTGCGGACATTCAGGATCAAAAGAACCGGCGGCCGGTCGGTGTCGCCGTCCCAATCGTATGCCTGGACCGTATAGCTTCCGGCAGCGGCATAGGCGTGGGTTACGCTGGACCCCGCATGGGCCAAAGTGGTCCCATCGCCCATGACCCAGGTGATATTGGCAGGCGTATTGAAATAGGCTGCCGTAAAGGCGACGGTTTGCCCGGCATAAGGAGCTTGGGGCGATGCGCTGATGACCCGGTTGTCCGCCGCCACGACGATTTTCCGCGTTACCGGGGTGGTCGATGTGTCACCGTTCCAATCAAAGGCCCTGATGGTATATTGTCCAGGTGCGGAATAGGCGTGGCTGACGACGGTTGTTCGGTTCGCCAGCGTTGTGCCGTCGCCCATGACCCAGGTGATATTCTTGGCATTGAAGCGGACGGCGGTGAACGTGATCACCTGTCCCACGCTGGGAGCGGACGTCGATACGTTGATGCTCCGGTCCTCTAAAACGGTGATGGTCCGGTATTCGTCCGGATTGCCGCCGTTGCAATAGTTCGGATAATAGGCGCTCGAACGGTGCATGTGGACCGTGTACGTGCCCGGATTGCGATAGGAATGGTTTCGCCATGACAGATCGTCGGCGACGCCCAGCAGTGAAGTGCCGTCCCCCCAATACCAGTTGGCGCTGGAAAAATTGTTGCAATCCAGGCGGAAACCCATGCTATCCCCCACGGTCGTGGTGCCGTCGGTCGGGTCGGTGATGATGGTCGCCAGCAGCGTCACCATCAGGCCGATCGTGATCAGGATCAGCAATAGCGTCTTTTTCATTGTGATCTCCTAGAAGGCGATGTCGGCCTGCAGGTGGAATATGGATGAATCGCTCTTCACGCCTCCGTACTCGGCTCCCTGGAACGCCGATTTGAGGGAGAGCGAGGGGCGGATCTTGTCCTTGAAGAGCCTGGCTGCGAAGAAGTTGAGATTGCAGCCCGCCGACCAGCTGGTGCTTTTGTTGAACGGGCTCTCGTTGTTCATGTAGGAGGAAGTGAGCGTTACGGTGAAATATTGGGGAATGAGCGTGATCTCGGAATTGAAATACAAATTGTAGATCGTCGATTTGCTGCCGTCGCTCAAGGTCTCATTTTCCTGAAAGCTGAGCGTCGGGTTCAGGGAAAGAAAATTCCCGAACCTCAGGTTCAGCCCCAGTGAGGCGTTCAGGTTGGAAGTGAAATTGACCGACTCGGTCTTGCCGACGCTGATGTTGATGCCGTTCGCTCCCGCCATGTATCCCAGGGTGGCGCTGTAATTGTAGGTGTTCATGTCCGAAGACGAGGTCTGCAGCCCGGTCGAGGAGTCATAATCCAGATTATCGCGCGATATGTCGGCGCCGATGCGGAAGTGGTTCCCGATCCCCCAGTTGATGTTGGTGCCGGCCCTTTTCTGGCGCAACGCGTCCTGGATCAGGCTGTGCATGTAGTTTTTCTTGTCGATGTAGGACACGTTCCAAAAAAATGTCTTGAAATTCAGCCCCAGGTTGGTGCTCAGGCCTTCGCGGTCGTTCTGCAGGAACAGGTTGGCGATCGAATTGAAGCGATCACCGATCGCTTCGTAATCGGCGCCGAGGGAAAGGATGCCGTGGCTGTACTTCAATCCGGCCTTCCAAGCGGTATCGTTCTCCTTTTGCAGCAGGTCTTTTTCCATCGCTGCGCCGAAGTGGCTGGAGGAGAACTCGCCCGCCAACTGCAGGCGGTTCTCGAGCAGGTTGAGCTCTCCCCACAGGGACAGGATGTCGCCCGCGCGGAAGGGATTCTCGGGGCAATAAATGGTTTTGCTGTCGAGATTGTCCTTGCCGCTCATGAACATGCCGCGAAGCTTTATCGTGTCCTTCAGGTTCACCCCGGCCACGGCGCCGAAAATGCCGGCCGCGGCGTCCGGGACGCCGAAACCGTCGAAGCCGGTCTTCTGCTGGGAATTGGTATAGAACGAGTGCAGGTAAAGGCTCTTGCCGACGTATTCCAGGCGCAGGCCGCGGCGGTTCAGGTACGAGGTGGTGAATTCGGTCTCGTTGACCGCGACATCGCCGGCCTCGAACTGCAGCCCGCCTTTCTTGAAACGCAGCATCATGCTGGAGAGGTTGATCCGGTTCTCGATCGTTTCGTAGGGGTCGATATGGACGATATTGGTGTCGAAGTCCAGCTGGTAGCTGTTCTTGACGATATTCTTGTAGATCCTCAGGTTGCCGTTGGCCGTGTAATTTTGCTGGAAATAGCCGCTGTCATTGTTTTCATCCAGCTTGGTCGAGGTGGACAGCGAGGCGTTGACGTTGACGGGCGGCTCCCATTTGGGCTTGGGGGCATTGGGCGTGCTGGCGTCTTGAAAATAGATTTCCGGTGATTTTTTTTGGGTGAAGCCGGCGACCGTGTGGGTGAGCGATACGGCGGCGACTCCGTCTCCCCGCTGTTCGCTGATGAAATACTCGATGTCCCTGCCGTACAGATTCGCGGTCGGGATGCGGCAGGAGAGGGAACCGGAGGCATCCGCTTGCATTTTTCTGACCTGGTAGCCGGTCATCCCCTCGGTGCGATAATTGATGAAATAAGCGCCGCGGCGCCCCGCACGGACAAGGTCTTGGCCCGACGGCGATGCAATGCGGATGATGACCTGGTCGGCCAGGCGCTCGACGCGGGGCAATGTATTGAGCTGTTGCAGCACCTGCCCGGATATGGACTGCACCAGCAGCAATGCGGAGGCAAAAAATGCGAGTTTATTCACCATGATGATCTCCCTTATCGCCTGCAAAGTAGCATAAACTTAAATATTATTCCAACAATATATATCTCAAAAGAATTTTTTATTATAAAATACAAAAAATTCGCCAAGGATGACCGAGGATCGCGATGAACAGCACACGATTTTGCACACAGGCGCAAGAATGAAGACCCATATCATCATCCATGCCGGCAATCTGCTCCACAACCTGAGGCTTTTCAGCCGTCTTACCCGCTCGCCGGTCATGTTCGTTGTCAAGGCCAACGCCTATGGGCACGGGTTGCGACAGGTCGTCGAGATCGCGCGCGAATCGCCTGCCGTCGGTTATTTTGCCGTGGATTCGCTGGCGGAGGCCGTGACCGTCCGCTCGCTGCAGAAGCGCAAGCCGGTGCTGGTCCTGGGCTGGAGCGACAAAAGCGAGACGGAAGAACTGGTGGCTCGGGGATTCGAGACCGTCGTCCCGTCCGCGGAGCATCTGCGCTGGCTGCTGGCTGCCGCGGCCAAATTGAAGCGCAAGGCCCGGATCCACGTCAAGGTAGAGACCGGGACCAACCGCCTGGGGCTCGATCCCGGGAAGGCCGTCGCCCTGCTGAAAAACCTGGACAGTAGGAAAGCCGAGCTGCGCGGCGTCTATTCCCATTTCGCCAACATCGAGGACACGACCGATCCGGCTTTTGCCCGCCGGCAGCTCGAACTGTACCAAGCCGTCCTGCGCCAAGTCGGTACGGAACGCGTTTGCCGGCATTTTTCCAGTTCGGCGTCCACCTTGCTTTTTCCCGAGACCCGCTTCGACATGGCCCGGGTCGGGATCTCGGCCTACGGCTATTGGCCGTCCCGGCAGACTCATGCCCTTTTCCTGGAGAAGAACAAGGGTGCCTTCGATTTGCGCCCCGTCCTGAGCTGGCACAGCCGGGTGGCCCAGGTCAAGCAGGTCGAAAAGGGAGCGGCGATCGGCTACGGCCTGACCTACAGGACCTTCGCCAGGGCCAGGATCGTCGTGATCCCGGTCGGATACTATGACGGCTATGACCGCAAGTTGTCCAATGCCTCGCAGGTGCTGGTCAACGGCAGCAAGGCGCCTGTGCGCGGCCGTGTCTGCATGAACATGTTCATGGCCGATGTCAGCCATATTCCGGGCGTTAAAACCGGGGACCCCGTAACGCTGCTGGGAGGCAAGGGCCCGGAGCGAATCGATGCCGACATGCTGGCCGAGTGGTCCGGGACCATCCACTACGAAATATTGGCGCGCCTCAATCCATTGATCCCCAGGATCGTCAGGTGAAAAGGCGATGATCCACCCCGGCGGCAGGGAACTTTTCCTTGTTCCCCACGTTTATTGGTGTGTATGGAAATAAGCGATATCTTGTCGAGATGCCGGGAGAATGACCGGGAGGCGTGGAACATGCTCATTAACGCCTACTCCAAGTCGGTGTACAATATCGCCATGAATTTCTTTGGCGAAAGGGACATCGCCGCAGATGTCACCCAAGAGATTTTCATCAAGCTCTACCATAATCTGGACAAGTACAGGGAGGAGAAGAGCTTCACCTCCTGGGTTTTTGCCGTTTCAAGGAATTATTGCATTGATTACTGGCGGAAAAACAGAAAATACCTGGATAGGAGCCAGGAATTGAACGAAAACATCGGATCCGGCCAGCCTTCTCCCGAGGAAAATCTGATCCGGGAATCCGAGATCGATGTCTTGCGGAAGAGAATTTCCCTCCTGGACCCCGATCTGCGCATTATCTTGATCCTGCGCGACATCCATAACCTTTCTTATCAGGAGATTGCAGAGCGGTTTTCCATCCCGGAGGGGACCGTCAAGTCCCGGATCAACCGAGCCCGGCTGAAGCTGGCCGAAGCATACATGCGGGGGGCGTCATGACCAGGAAATGCAGGGACATGGAGCTCTGGTTCTCGGCCTACCTTGAAAATGAATTGTCCGGGCGAGATGCCGCCGAGGTCGAAAAGCACCTCGCTGACTGCCTCGTTTGCCGTGCCAAAAAGGAAAGAATGGAAGAGCTCATCTTCAGCCTCTCCGAACTCCAGGAGGAAGTGCCGTTCTTTCTCAAGAACCGCCTTTATAATATTCCGGAAATCGTTGAGAAAAAAAGCGGGGCCAAGACCATCTATTTCCCCAAGTGGCTGGCTGCGGCCGTCGGCACGGTCATTTTGTTCCTGAATTTGTTCTATTTTACGAACATTTTTCCCTCGGTCAACCGCGAGATGCATTCGTTGGTCTCCGCGGTTGAAAAGTTCGTCGTCAAAAGCGAGGGCTGGTTGGAAAAGGTCAAGGAATCAAAAGAACTGTTTTTTTTCACATTTTTCAATAAAAAATCGAGTGAATGGAAAGAATCAGGCCATGATCGCAGCGAAATGACAGGTGAAGTTCTTGATAAAGGAGGAAAAAATGGCTAACAATCCAGCTCCAGGCAATGACATGCGCGAGAAAAACCCGTCTTTGGCGGCATTCCTGGCGATATTTCCCGGGATGGGCGCAATATACAACGGCAATATTCTGAAAGGCATCACGTTCATGCTGATCTTCGCCGTCTTGATCGTCCTGACCAGCAACGCCGATCATGCCGATTCCGTGGTGTTCGGCTTGATGATCGCCGGGTTCTACATCTATCAGATCATCGACGGCTATAACGAGGCCTGCCAGCTGAACCAGGGCGGACGAACCGCCGAAGAGCCGGCCCGAGGCGGAGAAGACCTTTCCCTGTTCTCCGCTATCGCCGTTTTGGTCATCGGCGTGCTCTTCCAGCTGGTCAACTTCGGCCTGCTTTCCTTCCGTCAGGTCACCCGTCTCTGGCCGCTGGCCCTGATCGCCTTCGGGATCAAGATCGTGTTCAACTATTACAAACGAGAGGAAACCCATCATGGCCAACAGTAAAAAGGAATCGTTGTTCTGGGGACTGATCATCCTGATCCTGGGGATGCTGTTTCTGCTGAAAAATTTCGGGCTGGAGATCAATGTCTGGCACATGCTGGGAAAATATTGGCCCCTGATCCTGATCTATATCGGGCTGAAGAACATCTATCTCTACGCGAAGAAGAAGCAATGAAGCGGAAAGAGATCTTCCTGGTCATCGTCCTGGTCGCATTCGGCTTGCTCTATCATGCCGTCGAAAAAGGCCGGGTGCGCTTCAGCAGGGATTTCTCGTTTTACGCCAATGACCGGCAACCGAAGGGAGACCGCTTCAGCGAATTCCCCGTCCAGGACATGCAGTTTTCGGAAGTGAGCCGAGTCCGGGTCGAGAATCCGGCCGGAGAAGTAACGATCGACAGCTCCAGCGACGGCCTGGTGCACCTGGCCGCGAAAATGCGCGTTTTCCACTCGGGCGGGAAAGACCTGGATGCCGCCGCCAAGGACGCCGAAGTTCGGACCGACCTGAACGAAGGGACCCTGAAGGTCTCGGTTCGCGCCCCGTCTCCGTTTCCTTACCACCGGCTGCGCGTCCTGCTGCAGCTGCGGGTTCCCGCCGATATTCCTTTGTCCGTCTACAACCGGGAGGGCAACGTGACCGTCCGCGATACCGGCGGGGATTTGCGCGTCGATCAGGAGAACGGCGACCTGGTCCTGGAGAATATTCCTTCCCGTTCGCGGCTGCTGCTGAAGAACGGCAGCGCCAAGATGAGAGGCCTGCCCGAGGGGATGGAGATCCGGGCCGCCCATGCGCGGGTCGACATTGAAGACGCGGCCTCCCTGAATCTGGACGGTCGTCATGGCGAGTTCTCCGTTCGCAACCTGAGCGGAGACGCCGTCGTGGATATGGCCTATGGCAAACTGATCGTCGACGGCGCCGCCAGGCTGGAGATCACGGCGCGGCACGGCGACATCACAGCCCGGAATATCCGCAATGGGGCGGTCGTCACCAACCAGTACGAAGCGACGCTCATGGAGGATGTGAACGGGGATATCCGTGTTTCCAGCCGCTCGGGGAGGATCGAGCTCCGCCGCGCCGCCGGCAACGTCGCGATCGAGAATTCGTATGCCGACATCGCGATCGCCGGTTTTACGGGCGCCCGCCTCGACGTGCTGCTGAAAAACGGCAATTTGAACCTGAGCGCGGCCGCGGTGAGCGACCGGGTCAACATCAAGGCCCGGTTCGCCGAACTGGATCTGTCCTTCGCGGCTTCGAGCGATCCGACTTTCAGCATCAATGCTTCCCACGGCCGGATCAGCGCCGCGCCGCGCCTGGGCCTGGAGATCTTCCAGGAAAAAGAGGAAACCTACGCCAACCGCGCCGGGCGGAAGCCGGAGATCCTGATCCACAACACCTACGGGAACGTGCGGGTGGACGTCGCCGAGTGACCGTTGATTTTTTCCCGTCTTTGAGTTATTTTTATCATGATGGGAAACATCCTCACCTTGCCGAACATTCTCAGCCTGCTGCGCCTGCTGATGATCCCCCTGATCATCCTGCTGATGGTCCATGTCAATGACGAATTGTTTCCCTACCTGATCGTCACCTATGTCATTGCGGTCTCCCTCGATTTTTTGGACGGTTACATCGCCAGAAAATTTTCCCAGGAAACCGAGCTCGGGCGGATCATCGATCCTCTGGCCGACAAGATCCTGGTCCTGGCCATTCTGATCACGCTGACAGCGAAGTTCGGGTTCCCCCTGTGGCTGGCGGCGTTCATCATCCTGCGCGACATCCTGATTCTTTGGGCCAGCGTATTGCTATACCAAGGCCAGCGCATCGTCAAGCGCTCGCTGGTTGTGGGCAAGGCCACCTTCGCCCTGCTGAGTTTGCTGATCTTCGTCTTTATCGTCGATCTCCACGAGGGCATCGACCTGCTCGCGGTCAAGCAGTTCCTGATCGCCCTGACCTTCTCGTTCCTGCTCTGGTCCTGGGTCGCTTATTTCCTGGTTTACCTGCAGGAGAAAAATGGGAAAAAAGAATACCATCTTGATCGTTGACGACGAGAAAGAGATCCGCCTGCTGCTGCAGGAATTCCTGGAAAGGAACGGTTATGTCGTATGCGTCGCCGAAGACGGGCAACAGGCTCTGCAGCTGGCCGCGCAGCAGCTGCCCGACCTGGTCATCACCGATCTGCTGCTGCCCAAGGAACATGGCATTGAAGTGATGCAGGCCATCAAGGACCGGTTCCTCCTGCCCATCATCGCCATCTCCGGCATCTACAGGAAAGAAGAGATCCAGGGCCGGATCAGCGACGTGTTCATCGACGGTTTTTTTGAAAAGCCCCTGGACCTCGACGGCATCCTGGCCTGTATCCGTTCCATCCTCAATGGATGAGCCTTTTTATTCATTCGCCACATTCCTGAAGAGCAAGTTTCCCGGGGGCAAGGTGCTGAAGATCCCCATCAATGCGGGATTTTCCTGTCCGAACCGCGACGGGACGCTGTCCAGCGCCGGCTGCGCGTTCTGCGACCCCTTTGCCGCCGGTCCCATTGCCACGGCCGGCTGGACGATCGAGGATCAGATCACGGCTTGCGTCCGGCGCCATCCCGGGCGGAGGTTCATCGCCTATTTCCAATCGCATTGCAACACCTATGGACCGGTCATGGAACTGCGCCGCAGGTACGAGACCGTCTTCCGTTTCCCGGAGATCGTCGGGCTGTTCGTCGGCACCCGCCCCGATGAGCTCCCGGAGCCGGTCCTGTCCCTGCTGCAGGAAACGGGGCGGCGCATTTACCTGAGCGTCGAGCTCGGCCTGCAGTCGGTTCATGAACGGAGCCTGGGCCTGCTCAACCGCAACCACACGGTCGGGCAGTTCGAAGCCGCCTTTCATGAATTGCGCCGGCGGGGCATTGATGTCGTCGTCCACCTGATTGTCGGCATTCCCAACGAAACGCGGGCGGAGATGCGCGAGACCATCGCGGTCATGAACGCCCTCAAGCCGGCCGGGATCAAGTTCCATCCGCTGCACGTGCTCCGGGGTTCGCCGCTGCAAGCCTGGCATGCCCGGGGCTCCCTGCGGCTGCTGCGGCGTGAAGAATACATCGGCATCATCTGCGACCTTCTGGAGCGCCTGGATCCGGACATCGTGGTTCATCGGCTGACGGCCGACCGGGAGAAGGAGCTGTTCATCGCCCCGCTCTGGGCGCTGGACAAGGCCGCCATCCTGGCGAACATCCGGCGGGAAATGCGGCAGCGGGGATCCCGCCAGGGTGGTCGGCGGGGGATGGCGTCTTGACAAGCGCGGCGTTGACAAAAAGATGCCGATAATGTAAAAATGAAGTGTCTGGAAACGGGGGACCGATGGGAAAGAGAGTGATTGAGTCGCCGATCCCTTTCGTGCTGCGCAAAGTCTTCATCGAGAAGATCACCGGCGAATTGACCATCAGGGGCGAGAACTTCGAAAAGAGCCTGTTTTTCAGACAGGGCGATCTTTGTTTCGCCAAGACCAACGTCCTGCATGAGCGCCTGGGCGAGGTGCTGTTCAAGATCGGGAAAATCGACAAGACCCAGTTCTGGGATATTCACAAGCTGATTTCGGGCCAGAAAGAGCGGATCGGCCGGGTTCTGGTGCTGAACAATTTCATCAGCCAGAAGGACTTGTTCTACGGGCTGATCTATCAGGTGCGCGTGATCGCTCTCTCCACCTTCTCCCTGACCAGCGGCGAATGGGAATTTTCACCGGTGCTGCCCGAGCTTCCCGAGGACTCGTGCTTCAAGATCGAATTGCCCGGAATTTTCGTCGAGGGCGTGCCGCGCTTCAAGAGCCTGCCCCTGTTCCGCAACAATTTTTCCAAGCGTTCCCTGCAGACCAAACCCGTCTCGGCCGAAACCGAAAGTTTCCTCAAGGCGGAGGACGTGGATGTATACAAGGCTTTGAGTTCTCGATCCGGAGTGCCGGTCGAACAGGCGGCGCAGGAGCTGGGCCTTGCCGACGAGGTCTTTTGGCAGAAGCTGGCCCTCTTTTTCCTTTTGAATATCATGGAATTCGTCGCCCCCCCCGCCCAGCGCGCTCCGAGCAAGGAACAAGAGGCGCTGTTGGCGCTGTATGAAAGCATGAAGACCAGGGACCTGGATTATTACGAATTGTTTGAGTTGAACAGCAGCGCCACGGCCAACCAGATCAAGGAGACGTATTACCAATACGCGAAAAAATTCCACCCTGACCGTCTGGGCGAAACGTCGAATCCCGAGCTGAGAGAGAAAGCCAACTTTGTTTTTGCCAGGATCAACAAGGCCTTCGAGGTTCTCAGCGATGAGGAGAAAAGGCGGGAATACGACATGAAGGGCTACAAGGAGATCCAAAAAGCCGAGAAAACGACCGAGAACCTCGTCGAAAAGGCAAACCTGTATTATCGCAAGGCCAAAACCCTTTATTCCCAGCAGCGCTACAGGGAGACGGCCAGCCTGATGGAAGAATCGATCCGCAACGATGCCAACAAGGCGTCATATTATCTCCTGCTGGGTTTGGCCCAATCCAATATCCCCAATCTGCGGCGCGTGGCCGAGAAAAATTTCCAAAAAGTCATTGAGCTGGAGCCCTGGAACCCGGAGCCATATGCCGCCCTCGGCCTGTTGTTCCAGTATGAGAAGATGGAACGGCGGGCGGTGAATTTTTTCAAAAAAGCGCTGGCGATCGATCCGGAGCATGAACTGGCCAAAAAGCGGCTCGCCGAAATGCTGGGCACCGGGAAGAAGCCGTCGGTCCTCTCGATCTTCCAAAAAAAGAAATAGTCCGCCCCCCACTACATTTTGTGTTTAAAAAAAAACAATATTGACATTTAGCGTTTTTAGGGTAAGATAGCAAAGTTGTCCATCATGAGCGAGGAGGCGGAGGGGGCTGCGTGAAAATTCTGTATTTGTCTTCCGAAGCGGTGCCGTTCGCCAAGACCGGCGGCTTGGGAGACGTGGCGGGCGCCCTGCCGCGGGTTCTGGCGGCCAGCGAAAAAGTCACGTTGCTGATGCCCGGTTACCCGACGGAAGGGATCCGGCGATCCCGGGCCGATGTCGTTGATGCATTTTCCTTGCGCATCGGGGCTGAAACCCATGATGCGGTCATAAAGAAAACCACTGTTTCCGCCAACTATTCCGTCTGTTTCGTTCATAATGACCGCTTTTTTGATCGAAATGGGATTTACGGCGACGATGCGGGCGACTATCCCGACAATTTCACCCGTTTCCTGTTTTTTCAAAGAGCCGCCCTGGAATATGCACGCCGGAACGACCTGCGTTTTGACATCGTTCATGGCAACGACTGGCAGACCGCCCTGGTCCCCCTGCTCATGCGCACCGATCCCTTCGCGGCGCATTTCGCCGGTACAAGAACGGTTTTCACCATCCACAACCTGGGTTACCAGGGAATATTTCCGGCCGCGGCCTTCGCAGAAACAGCCCTGCCGGCATTTCTCTTTTCCCCCGAGCATCTCGAGTTTTACGGCGATCTGAACTGCATGAAATCGGGCATCATTTTTTCCGACCGGCTGCTCACAGTCAGCCCAACCTACGCCCGCGAGATCGTTTCCCCCGATCAGGGCTTCGGTTTGGACGGGCTGTTGGCCAAGTATGCCCACAAGCTGAGCGGCATTCTCAACGGCGTCGATTACAGCCAGTGGGACCCGCAGGACGATCCCTTCATTGTCCAGCGCTATTCCCTGCGATCGCTGCCGGAAAAAGCCAAGAACAAGGCGGCGCTCTTCGCCGAGCTCGGCATGGCCGGCAAGAGCCACTCCCCGCTGATGATCATGATATCGAGGATATCGCAGCAGAAAGGGGTGGAGTCGCTGCTCCGGCTGCTGCCGCTGCTTTTGCAGGAGGAAGTATATTTCGTATTTCTCGGCAAGGGCGACCGTTCCTTGACCGCGGAGATCGCCAACCTGGCGGGGCGTTTTCCCCAGCGCCTGAAATTCTTGAATGCCTTCGACGAAGCCATGGCCCATCGCCTGCAAGCGGCGGGCGATCTCCTGCTGATGCCTTCGGTATATGAGCCTTGCGGGCTGAACCAGATGTATGGCTTGCGCTACGGTACGGTCCCCGTCGTGCGGGCTACCGGCGGCCTGGATGATTCGATCCAGGAATTCGATCCGGCAACAATGAGCGGAACGGGCTTCAAATTCAGGGGCAACGATAGCGCGGCGATCCTGGCGGTGATCCGCAACGCTTTGCGCCTGTTCCGCGATCAGCGCCTTTGGAGCACGATCCAGAAAAACGGCATGGCCATGGATTTTTCATGGAAACGCGCCGCGGCAAGCCACTTGACTCTCTATAAGAATATATTAGCGGAGGATGCTCAGCATGTCTGAAATCATTTCGGCCAATGACGGGAATTTTGAAAGCTTCATCCAGGGACATCCCATGGTGATCGTCGACTTCTGGGCGCCGACCTGCATGCCCTGCCGGCTGATGGAGCCGGGACTGGAAAAGATTGCCGCCAGTCACGCGGAGAAAGTCAAGGTCTTGAAGGTCAATGTCAACGAGAACCCCAAGACCTCTTCGCGCTTTTTCGTGCGCTCCCTGCCCACCCTGCTGTTCATAAAGGACGGCCGGGTCCGGACGCAGATCGTCGGCGCCGTCAACCCCGTGCAGATCGAAAAGACCCTTAACGAGGTCGGCTGATGGAGAAGAGCTGGGATGTGATCATCGTGGGCGGGGGCCCGGCGGGTCTTGCCGCGGCGATTTACTGCGGCCGGGCCTTGCGGAAGACCCTGGTCCTGGAGAAAAAGGTTTTCGGCGGCCAGATCGTTTTTTCCGACATCATCGAGAACTATCCCGGTTTCGCCGAGCCGATCGTCCCCGCCGACCTGATGGAACAAATGACCCGGCAATGCGAGCGTTACGGGGTCGTGCTGGAGAATGACGAGGTTTTGGGGCTGACCCGCGAAGGGGAGAACTGGAGAGCGGACGTCTACCAGAACGCCTATACGGCGAAGGCGATCCTGTACGCCGCCGGTTCGGCGCATCGCTTCCTCGGCGTTCCCGGCGAGCAGAAACTGCTGGGGCGCGGTGTATCGGTCTGCGCCACCTGCGATGCCCCCTTTTTCCAGGGCAAGAAGGTCGCCGTCCTGGGCGGCGGCGATACGGCCCTCTATGAGGCTCTGCACCTGGCGAAATTCGCCTCCGAAGTCACCCTGATCCATCGCCGCGACCAGTTTCGCGCCGAGAGGATCCTCCAGGAACGGGTGTTCAAGAACGAGCGGATCAAGGTGCTTTGGGATTCCGAGGTCCAGGGCTTCCTGGGCGAGCAGAAGCTCGAGGCACTGGAGGTGCGCAATAAAAAGACGGACCGCGTGGAGCCCATGGCCTGCGACGGGGCCTTCCTGGCCATCGGCACCATCCCCAACACCGGCTTGCTGAAAGGCCTGGTGCAACTCGACGAGAACGGCTACGTCGTGACCGACATCTCCCTGCGCACCGAAGCCAAGGGCCTGTTTGTTTCCGGAGAGGTCATCAAGGGCAACCGCCGCCAGGTCGCCATCTCGGTGGGCATGGGCGTGCAGGCCGCGCTCAATTGCGAAGAGTACCTCTCTTCCCTGGATTGACCGCCGGCGGCCCGCCGAGCGTGACGCGGCGGGCTTTCCTCGTTGTTGCGGGAGGCACAAATGATCAAGGCGCTCCTTGGCGAAACGGCGGAGAACCGCTGCGTGGTCTGCCGCCTGTGCGCCCACGAATGCCGGATCGCTGAAGGCAAAACCGGGATCTGCCGCGTGCGCAGGAACGTGGGCGGCGAATTGTTCTCCCTCAATTCCGACCGGGTTGTCGCGGCCCATATCGATCCGATCGAGAAGAAACCGCTGTACCATTTCCTGCCCGGTTCGCGCTCCTTCTCCGTCGCGGCCATGGGCTGCAATTTTTCCTGCCGTTTCTGCCAGAATCACGCCATTTCCATGGTGGCTGACGATACGGCGATCCAGGGCGACGCCGTTGCTCCGGAACAGCTGGTGGCGCTGGCCAAAAAGCACGACGCCGGGTCGATTGCCTATACCTATACCGAGCCGACGGTGTTTTTTGAGCTCGTCCTGGAAACGGCGCGGCTGGCCCGCGCCGCCGGAATCCGCAACGTCCTGATCAGCAACGGCTACATGACGTCCAGGGCCCTGGCGCTGCTGGGGCCGTTTCTGGACGGGGCCAACATCGATCTGAAAGCGTTCAGCGACGATTTTTACAGGAAATACTGTTCCGCCCGGCTGCAACCCGTTCTGGAGACGATCGCCGGGATGAAGGCCATGGGCATTTGGCTCGAGGTCACCACGCTGCTGATCCCGGGGTTGAATGACGAACCGCGGCAGATCGCGGAGCTGGTCGGTTTTTTGCGCCATCTGGATCGCGATATCCCCTGGCATGTTTCCCGTTTTTTCCCTCAATACCGCATGGAGGACATCCCGCCCACGGAAGCGGAATCGATCGACCGTTGCCTGCGCCTGGCCGAAGATGGCGGGCTGCATTTTCCCTACGGCGGCAATTTGCCCGACTCGCGCTGGAGCCACACGCTCTGTCCGCAATGCCGCGGAATGCTGATCGAACGGTCGGGATACCATGCCCGGATCGTCGGGCTGCAGGAAGGTGGGTGCCGGGCATGCGGCGCCGCCGTGGCCGGCGTCTGGAGCTGATCCGCGGTCACGGCAGCGCTTGTGTTGACAAAAATAAAACCTTGGACTATTTTGTCTCCGGAGAACAACATGCCAGAAAACAAATCCCCGGAAACGAATGCCAACCTGGTTCCCCCGGTCCCAGACCCGGCGCCGGACGGCGCAGGGGACATCCCGGAGCCGCCGCTGAACCTTCCGCCGGAGGCCTTGGTGCAGGAAGCCGTCCCCGTTGAATCGGCCGTCCCGTCGGCGAAAACGGAGGGGACGCGGCCGCTGCCGGTCGCCAAGCCCGCTTTGCCGAAAAGCCTGTGGTGGCTGGCCGCGGCGGTCCTGGCGCTGTTGGCCGTGCTGCTCATCGTGGCCATCGGGAGCGGGAGGAAACGGGAACCGGAAAACCCTGCTGTTCAAAGCGCGGAAAAGACCGGGGACCTGAGCAACTATACCGCCTTCATCGCCAAAAACAAGGGGCTCATCGAGAAGAAGCCTTCGGAGCTGGTATTGACGGCCGAGCCCTTTGCCGGCGAAGCGCCCCTGGCGGTCCATGAGAACGGTCCGCTTTCCTCACCGGCCGCCGATCCCGAGCTGGCGGCCTTGGCCGAAGCGCTGATGCAGCGGGTGCGGATCATGCATGGTTTCCGGGATGCCGAGGCCAAAGGGCAGGTCATGCGCTCCATCAAGGGGGAATACCGGGGGTTCCGCGTGAGCGCCCTGGAAAAGAGGGTGAACGGTGCCGCGGTCCATTCCGAGATCACCTTGTACACGCCGAACAAAGGGACGGTGCGCACGGTGAATCGCGTCCTGCAGCAGCTGGACCGGACCGATCTGAACGGCGTGCTCGCCGATGTCCGAGCCGCCAACCTGGGATATGCTCCTCTGGCGGCGAACGGCGATGTGGTTCGCGTCCATTTGCGTCCCCTCGGCCCCTGGGGAAAGCCCGTAGCCGCAGAATGGCTGATCGCGGCCAAAGCGGTGGGTGCGGTCGATCTGGGCATGCCGGTCGACCGGATCAAGGACAACCTGGCTCCCTCCGCTCAGGTCTTGAAAAGGAAGATCCTGGTCAATGACGCATATTACGATGTCTACAAGGCGACCGATGCCAGCGGCGAGCCGCTGTTCTATGCCTATGAGAAAGCGGGAAGGGTCTGGGGAATCTCCGTGGTCAGCCCCGCCTTCAAGACCGAAAGCGGCATCGGCATCGGCAGCTCACTGGACCAGATGCGCATCAACTATCCCGAGGTCCGGCTGGCCCACTCGGGGAAAAAGACGCCGTTCGCCCGGGTGCAGGGCATCGACGGCATCTTCATCTTCCAGAGCGATACCCGGCAGGAGATCGTTGCCATTCTGATCGGAGAATCTCCGGAATTCGAGTGATTTTTCCCGGCGGCGGCTCCGGCCGCTAGCGGATGAGCCCCAGGAGCCCGATCGCGAAAAAAGGGACGTAGGTGATCAGCAGCACCGCTGCCAGTTGGATCATCAGGAAGGGGAACACGTCGCGGTAGATCTTCCCGATCGGCTCGTTGAACGAATAGGAAGCCAGGTAAAGGTTCATGCCCACCGGCGGCGTCAGGTAGCCCAGCTCCATGTTGGCCAGGAAGATGATCCCCAGGTGCACCGGATGGATGCCGAACAGTTCGCCCAGGGGGATGATCAGCGGCACGATGACCATGATCGCGGAGAAAATGTCCATGAAGCAGCCGGTGACGAGCAGCGCGATGTTCAGCAGCAGCAGGAAGATATATTTGGAATGAATGGCGCCCTGGACCCAGGCGGTCAGCTGCATGGGGATCTCGGCGTCGACGATGTAATAGGACAATCCCTTGGCCAGGGCCAGGATCGCCAGCACGCCGCCGATGATCGGCATGCATTTGATCATGACGCCGGGCAGCGCCCGGATCTTGATGTCGCGGTGGATGAACATCTCGACGATCAGGGCATAGATCACCGCGACCGCGCCGCTCTCCACCAGGGTGGTGATGCCGCCGAAATAACCCCAGATGATGATGACCGGCAGCAAGATCTCCCAGAACGCGGCCCGGGCCGATGACAGAGCTTCCTTTATGACAAAGGGCTCGCGGGCGATTTTCTTTTTCCTGGCGAAGAGGATGCCGAAGAGGGCCATGGCCAGCACCAGGATGATCCCGGGGATGAAGCCGCCCAGGAACATGTCCTTGATGCTGACTTGGGCCGTCACTCCGTAGATGATCACCGGCAGGCTGGGGGGGAAGAGCAGGCCGATACTGCCGACCGCGGTCAACAGCCCGGAGCTGAATTTTTTCCCGTACTGTCCCTTGACCAAAACATAGGAGAGCAGGCCGCCTACGGCCAGGATCGTGACCCCGGAGGCGCCGGTGAAGGTGGTGAAGAACGTGCATACCAGGATGGCCATGAGGGCCAGCCCGCCCGGGAACCATGAGAAGAATGCCTTGAAGAGGCGGACGATCCGTTCCCCGGCCTTGCTCTCGGAGAGCAGGAAGCCGGTGAATGTGAACAGGGGAATGGCCGGGATGGCGTGGCTGGTCAGAAGGGAATAGGCCTCATTGGCGACCACCTCCAGCGGTTGGGCGGCATGGGCGAACAGCATGAGGCCGACGCCCCCCAATACGATGAATATGGGCAGGCCGGTGACGGCCCCGAATAGGAGCAGGAGGATGATCGGCGTGGAGAGGTGGGCGCCGATCCAGCCGTACAGCGGCATCAGGACCCGGGATGCATTTTCCGCAACCGGCAGCAGCGTCATGGCGCTGTTGGCGACGGCCTCCCAGGCCAGCAGGGTGCCGAAAAGAAAACCGGTCGAGGCGATCGCCCGGCCCCATTTGCCACCGGGCGCCTGGCGGACGAAGCGATAGGCCATGATCCCGTAGCCGAGGGGCATGACCATGGCGATCCAGCGCTTGGGGATCACCCAGAGCGCATCCGCCGGGTCGAAGGCATTCAGCAGGAACGAGAACGCGCACCAGGCGAAAGCCGTGGCAAAGGCCGTGCTGACGATGGCGTTGAGCGCGCGCACGCGGGAAAAAGCCCCCGGCTTGAATTTCAGGTTCAGCGTCAGGGAAAGATGGCGGTTCTCCCGGCTGGTGATGGCGGCGGCGATGAAGGCCAGCACCAGCACCAGGTGATGGGTGAGCTCGGTGGAATTGCGCACGCCGGTGTGGAAGAGCTTGCGGGCGACCACCTCCATGTTGGGGATCAGGGCCAGCAGGAAAATGGTGAGGAACGCCAGCATCGACTCCAGCCAGCGCGCGTTCTTGCGGACCCCGGCGATGCTCATTTTTTCTGTCGGTATTCCTGCAGGATCCGCTGCAGTGTATCGTAGATCTCACGGCTGAACAGCTTGCCCACCAGTTCGTCTATCCCCTGGTCGGAGGCTTCCTTCCATCGGACCAGGCTGTCGGGCGGCGCCGGGTGGATGACCAGGCCGTTTTTCGTCATCGTGTCGATCGCCTTTTTTTCCAGTTTATCGGTCTCTGCGGCCAGTTTCCTGGAGACGCGGTCGACGGCGGCCGCCATGGCCTGGCGCTGGCTCTCGGGGATCTTCTCCCATAGGCGGTCCACGATCACCAACCCGCCGACCAGCGGTGCGATCTTCAGCGAGCACATATGCCGGGCGATGGCGAAATACTGGCCCGATGCCGCCACCAGCGGCGGCAGGTAAAAGGCGTCGACCATGCCGCTCTGCAGGGCCATCATCAAATCGGCGAGCTCGTTGGGGACGATGTGGTAGCCCGATTTCTTCCAGGCCTGTTCCATCGCGGAGTCGCCGGTGCTGAAGGAGAGCTTCTGCTTTTTCAGATCCTGCGGGTAGAGGACCGGGCTTTTGGAAAAGAAGTTCACCCAGCCGGTCATGGTCCAGATGATCACCTTGAACCCCTTGTCCTGGATCTGCCGTTCAAAGATCGGCGTCAGGCGCTCCATGACGTAGGCCATCTCCGCATCGGAGTGAAAGAGGAACGGCGTGCTGAGAACAAAGGCGTCGGGATTGATCTTGGTCAGCCCGATGTTGGTCAAAACGGCGCCGCCGAGGGTCCCCATCTTCATCTTGCGGATCGTGTCCTCCTCGCCGCCGGCGATGCCGCCCGGGTAGATCTTCAGCTTCACCTTGCCGCCGCTGATCGCCGCCCATTCCCTGGCGATCTCCTTGAGGGCGTCGTCCCACGGCGAGCGGTCGGGGGCCACGCTGCCGATCTTGATCACCTGCGCCGGCAGGGCCAGGGCCGCCAGCAGCAAAATAACCGAAAGGCGAATCCGTTTCATTGCCATTACTCCTCGATGTCCGTCGGGGTTTCTTCCGATTCCACGAAAAAATTGTCCGCGTGCTCAAGCAGCCATTGCGCCTTGCGCAGGTTGAGTACGTTCACCAGTCGGTTTTCCGGGTCCGCCTGCGGGTCGATCGCCAGCGCCTTGTTCAGGAGGTCCTTGTACTCCGCGAGGTTCTGCTCCTTGACCGTCACCGAAGTGGCCAACGACAGGAAGGGGGTCGCCGAGCGCCCCTTGGAGATCTCCAGCGCCCGGGCAAAATGCTCGCGCGCCTTTTTCAGACTGCCGCCCATGTACTCGGGAAGTGACCCGTAATAGAGGATGTAGAATTCGTGGATGGCCCCGGCCGCGTAGTCGGGATCGAGACGGTAAACCCTCTCGATCAGAGCCGCCGCGGCCGGCAGCGTCACGCCCAGGTCCATGTCGAACGGGTCGATGGCGTACCCGCCCAGCCAGCCGGCCCCGGCCCAATACAGCAGGGGGGCATCCTTGCGCGTGGTGCGCTCCAGGGCCTTGGCGAAATCCTTTTTGTCCAAATTCCGGCGGAATCCGGGATATTTTTCCTCCAGGCCGACCAGGAGGATGTCTCGGCCGCGCAGGTAGAGGTTCTTGGCGCGTTGATAGCCGAATTCCTGCTTTTCATACTCGGCCTCGGGAAGCATGGCGGCCGGCGTCTGCAGAAAGGCGTTGGCGTACATGACATACAGGCTTCCCGTCTGCAGGCGCAGCCCCTGGTGGCGCGGATTGGCCGCCAGCAGGGATTCGTACATCTTGATGGCGAACGGCAGGGCATCGCCGACGAGCTCGGGGTCGTTGTCGCCAGTGAAAACCGTGCTGGAGCCGCCGCCGGTCAGGGCGTTGGCCACCTGGTTCATGGCCAGTTTCCTGAGCGAGCAGGCGGGGGAAAAAATCAGGGCGGGCAGCAGGAGCATGCCCGCAGAGAGAAACGATTTCTTCATTTGCTTTTTCTCCAGGGTGCAGGGCCATTATACTACTTTTGCAGGCCGGCCGTAAACATCGTTCCGGGTCCCATGCGCTCCTCCCCGCAAGTTTGACGGCAAGGGTGAAAAAAGTTAGAATGCGCCGGAGAGGCAAAATGACAGAGGATGCGATCCTGAGGCGGGAGATCGAGGCGCTGAAGCGCCGGAGAGATGCCGTCATCCTGGCCCATAATTACCAGCTGGAAGAGGTCCAGCTGGCGGCTGATTTTCTAGGCGATTCGCTCGAGCTGAGCCGCCGGGCGGCGTCCCTTGGCCAGGGCGTTATCGTCTTTGCCGGGGTCAAGTTCATGGCCGAAACGGCCAAGATCCTGTCGCCGGGCAAGAAAGTCCTGCTGCCGCGGCTCGATGCCGGCTGCCCCATGGCCGACATGATCACCGTGGACGAGCTCCGCGATTTGAAGGCCCGGCATCCGGGCGCGGCGGTGGTCACCTATGTGAACTCTTCGGTGGAAATCAAAGCCGAGAGCGACGTGTGCTGCACTTCGGCCAACGCCGCCCAGGTGGTCCGCGCCGTCCCCGCCGCCGAAATCATCTTCATTCCCGACCGCAACCTGGGGAGCTACGTGCAGCGGCTGGTCCCAGAAAAGAAGCTGCACCTTTTCGAGGGCTATTGCTACGTGCACAACCGCATCCGCCGCGAGGAGATCGAAGCCGCGCATGCCCGCCATCCGCGGGCCAAGATCATCGTCCATCCGGAGGTGCGCCCGGAGATCGTCGATCTCGCCGACGAGGTTCTTTCCACCAGCGGCATGCTGCGCTACGTTCAGGAATCCCCGGCGTGCGAGTTCATTGTCGCCACCGAGCAGGGCCTGCTGCAGCGGATGATGCGCGAGAACCCGGGCAAGGCGTTCATCCCGGCCGGGACGGCAAAAATCTGCAGCAACATGAAGCGGACGTCGCTGCAGGATGTCCACGCCGCCCTCCGGGATGACCGCTACGCGATCGAGATCGATCCCGTTGTCGCCGCGCGGGCGGGCCGGGCGCTGCACGAAATGCTGAAATACGGATAAGGAGCCAACATGGAATTGAAGGAAAAAGTCCAGGCCGTGATCGAGCAGGTGCGGCCCGCGTTGCAGGGAGACGGAGGCGACATCGAGCTGGTCGACGTGCTGGTCGACGACAAAGTCGTACTGGTCAGGCTCAAGGGGCACTGTTTCGGCTGCCCGATGAGCACCTATACCATCAAGGGATATGTCGAACAGGTGATGAAGCAGGAGATCCCGGAAATCTCCGAGGTCCGCCTGGTCCAGTAAATGACGGCCTTATTCCGCGTTCCCATCGCCAGCAACGGATCCTCCCGGCCGCGCCGATGAAGGCGGGGCCGTTGCGGTCTTTCCTCCGTTTCCTGTTCCTGCTGCCGCTGCTGGCCTGGACGGGGAGCGGCGGGGTGCTGCGCGTCGCCTGCTTCGATTTCCCGGGCTCGTTCAACCCGGTGTACGCCACCAGCGAAACGGCGCAGGCGGTGGCCAACAAGGTCTATCAGGCCCTGTTCTTTTTCGACCCCCAGGGAAATCTTCGCCCCGAACTGGTCGCTTCCTATTCCTGCAATCCGGCCGGGACCGCGATCACGCTGACGCTGAAGCCCGGGGCGCGCTTCGCCGACGGCTCGGCGCTGGACAGCCGGGACGTGGCCGCCACCATCGCCCTGCTGCGCGATCCGCGTTTTGAGTATCCCTATGCGGCCGACCTCGATTTCCTGGCCCGGGCCGTGGCCGTCGGGCCGTTGGGCTTGCGCCTGGAACTGAAGGAGAAATTCGCCCCCTGGAAATGCTACCTGACCTTCAAGGTCTTGAACGCCGATGAACTCCAGCACGTCGGCGCGAAGGGATTTCGCGGCCGGGTGCCGATGGGCAGCGGTCCCTATCGCCTGGCCGTCGTGAAGGAGCCCCGGGGTTTCGAACTGGCAAGAAACCCGAGCTGGCCGGGCGACCTGCGCTTTAGCCGCATCCGCTATGCCGTTCTCGGTGATCCTCGCCAGGCGCCCCTGAAGCTGCTGAACGCCGAGGTTGACGCCGTGGAGATTCACGGCGACGATGCCGATGCCTATGCGCGCTTGAGGAAATGGCGCCGGCGCTTCCGGCTTTTTTCTTACAGAAAATTCGGTTATACCTACCTGGTGTTCAATATGCGGCGGCCCGCCGTCAACAGGGATTTGCGGCGGCGGGCCTATAACCGGCTGCAGACCACCCGCTTCCTGGACGATTTCCTGGCCGGCCGGGGCGACCGCGTTCATTCGCCGTTCCTGCTGTTCGCCGCCGAGAAGCCGCCGCGGCCGTTCCCCGTCGCCCCCGCGCAACGCCGGCAAAGGCTGCGGATCATGACCAACAGCGAGTCGGTCCTGCGCCGGCAGCTGGTGCTGTTCCTGTGCGAGGAGCTGAAGGCCGACGGCTTCGATCTGGAGCCCGTTTTCGTCGAATACCGCATGTTCCTGCAGCGTCTGAAGCAGGGTGATTTTGACCTGGCCGTATCGGCGTTCATCCTGGACATCGATTGGAACATGAAGGATATCCTCTCCAGCTCCGGGTATTTCAACTATGCCGGCTATTCCGCCGCGGCAATGGATGCCGCCCTGGAGGCGGGGCTGCGCGAGATGGACGACGGCAAGCGCCGGGCGATTTACGGCCGTGCCCACGATCTGTGGCGTGACGAATTGCCCCTGATCCCGCTGTTCAATTTGAATTATTACATGGGGGTGGCGCGGGAGATCGAGCCGCCCCGGGAGCGATTTGAGTTGATCGGCTCCTGCGGCGATTTTTTTTACAACCTCCAGGGCTGGTAGCCAGGGGAGCTTGCCCGGGCGGAGATCCGGGGGGATGATTCCCTTCCGGTTCCGCGCCGCTCATCCAAGCAACTCCCTCAGGCGCCGATAACCGTCCTTGCTGACGGGGATCACCGCTCCATTGGCAAGTTTCACTACCTTGCTTTCCTTGGAATAGGGTTCAATGGTCTTGAGAAAATGCAGGTTGATGATATAGGAACGATGTACGCGGCAGAACTGGCGCTTGTCCAGAAGCTCCTCGACGCGGCTCAGGCGTTCGCCCTTCAGCCAGGATTTGCCTTCGGAAAATATGCGGATATAGTCATCCTGGGCCTCGATATGAGTGATCCTGGAAACCGGGATGACCGCAATGTCCGTTCCCGTGCGAATCAATATCCTGGTCAGGGGGCTCAAGCTGTCCTGGTGTTCCCGCAGCAGTTCCCGGCGCAGGGAGCTTTCTTCCTTTTTCCCCAGCAACAGACGCACCTTTTCCAAGGCCTGGGCCAGGCGTTCGTTCCGCACGGGCTTCAGCAGGTAGTCCACGGCCCGGGCCTCAAAGGCGCGCAGAGCATATTGATCATAAGCGGTCACAAAGATCACGCTTGGAGAATCGTCTCCCAGTAATTCCAGCACGTCAAATCCGTCCAGTTTCGGCATCTGGATATCCAGAAAGACAAGGTCCGGCTTTTCCTCCATGATCGCCTTGACCGCTTCAAAACCATTCTCGCATTCAGCGCAGATCTCAAGGTCCGGGAATCCCTGCAGCTCGACATTGAGCGCTTTGCGCGCCAGCTCCTCATCATCCACGATCAGCACCCGGATGGTCTTATCGTACATCGCTCGCCTCCTCCGCTTCTTTTTCGGGAAAGCTCAATTCACTGACGAAATGCTCGCCCTCCGACCGGGTTTCCAGCCAGGCCCGGCCCTGATAAACGATCTGCAGGCGGCGCTGCAACGTGGAGATGCCCAAGCCTTCACCCACCGGTTTCGGGCCGTCGCCGGGAGGGAGCGGATTGGAAACCCTGATCCGCAGAAGGTCCTTGTGCCTCCAGCCTTCAATCAGCACCGTCCCCCCTTCCAGTCGGCTCTGAATGCCGTGCTTGATGGCATTCTCCACCAAGGGCAGCAGGGTGAGCGAAAGCAGCTTCCACTGCGCTACTCCAGGCTCCAGTCGGATCTCGTACTTCAGGCGCCGGCCCAGCCTCAGGGCCTCGACCGCCAGGTAATTGCGGATGTGCTCGATCTCTTCCGCAAACGGGACGCGGTTTTCCTTCTGGTAGCGCAGGGAATGGCGCAGAAAATCAGAAAGATGCAACAGGGTCAGCCGTGTCTGTTCGGGATCCTCGCGACTGAGGACGCTCAGGGCGGTCAGGGTATTGAACAAAAAATGGGGATGGATGGTGTTTCTCAGGGCCCGCAATTCCGACTGCGCCCCGGAGAGATTTTCCTCCAGCAGGCGCCGTTCCGTTTCCGCTCTTTGTTCCAGGGAGATCAGGAGATAGTGGAACATCGCCAGCGCCAGGTAGGAAGCCCAGGCCGCAAAACCCAGCAGAATGCCGATTTGTCCGGCCGCGGCATCCCAGGAATGATCGGAACTGATCCTTGACAACAGGCCGCCGTAAAGGATGAGCGCACCCAGCCAAACCGTCGTGACCAGGGAAGCCGAAAGGGTTTGGACCAGGATCACCCTCCAGATGCGGGCCAGGCGCAGGGGCTCCTGACGGCAAAGATACCAGCTGGAGGCCGACATGAAAAAAAGCAGCATCATGGCGGGAAGAAGCCAGATCAGGGTCCTGGACCAGCCCAGGTCGCTGAGGCCCACCACGACCCCGGAAAGGATCGTGGTGAGCGCCAGCCAGATGGCCAAAGCCAGCAAAAGGAAACGCAGTGACCTGAAGAGCGGATGCATCCTATTTGATGTCGATGCCGCCCATTACGACCATGCCCTCGACCATCAGTGTCTTGTTGGCCGGTTTCCCGGTGTTGTTGCGATGGATGAACTTGTTATCCACTCCGCCCAGGATCGGAGTGGCCTTTACGGATACCTGCCAGTGCTCCGGAACCCGGATGTCGATGCCGCCGAACATGGCGAAGCACTGCAGCACCATCTTTTCGCCCTCCATTTCGGCGTCACGAAGATCGATCGTGCCGCCTCCGAAAATAGCGGTTACGGTGCCATTTTTCATGTTCTTGGCGTCAAAGCGGTAGTCACCGCCGCCAAAAATCGCGGAAATCGAAAAATCCTGCTCGCCCGGGAAAACGGTCCTTTCCCTGGTCAGGGCCTGCAGCAGGATCTTCACCCCGATATAGAGGATCAGGACGGGCCACAGTTTCCTCACTTGCAGATGAAATCCCCCGATCAACTTGAGATTGGAAATAAGGATCAGGCCGCCGACGCCGGTCAGCATCACACCGTCAAGGAAGTTGAGCCAGTTTTTGCTGTTGGCCAGAACGCCGATCCCGGCCAGGATCAGCACCACGGGCCAAAAATCCCAGGCGTCGACGTCAAGTTTCATCCCGAAGTTGTTCAGCAGGGCCAAGGTCCCGAACAGGATGAACCCCATGGCCAGGAATACACCGCCGTTCAGGAACTTTCTTTGTTGTTCGCTCATTGTTTCCTCCTTTGAGCCGCAGCTCCGTGTTCCATGACCATGATACGGCATCTTTTTGTGATGGCCTGCTCTTTTTCGGCGAATGCCCGGTTCCCTTCGGTGAATGGAAGACCATCGGCCCCATCGTACCATTATAATGGAAGAAGGCCATATTGGAAAATCAGGCGTCTCCCTGCTCAAAATGGGCGGGCAGGCCGAATTGCCATGAACCGGGCGCTATGGTATACTTTTTAATGATTTTTGCGGACTCCCTTTTCATCCCGTTTTTCACGGCTGTTTTTTTTCTTCACTTTATCCTTCCCCGCCGATTACGCTGGGTCGTCCTGCTGATCGCCAGTTATCTTTTTTATGGATTCCTAGAAGTCAGTTTTTCCGTCTGTTTGTTGGTCATCACGATATTCGTGTATCTGGCGGGGCTCTGGATCGGGCATGGCCGGATCCAGCGCAAATGGGTCCTGTTCACCGGCCTGGCATTTCCCCTGGGTGCGCTGGTCTATTTCAAATATACCCATTTCTTTCTCACCATTTTGCGGGATATTTTTCATTCCGCCCCCGGCGTGACCCCGCCGGTTTCCTTCTCCATCGTCATGCCGGTGGGGATATCGTTTTATGTGTTCAAGGCCATCAGCTATCTGCTGGACGTGTACCACAAAAAAATGCCGGCCGAAAGGCATTTCGGATATTTCGCCCTGTATATTTCCTTTTTCCCGCAACTGTTGGCGGGCCCCATTGAACGTTCCACCGCCTTCCTGCCGGAATTGAAAAGGGAGGGCCGTTTCCAGCTGGATCATTTGCGCGCGGGGCTCAAGCTGTTCATCTGGGGATTATTCAAGAAACTGGTCGTCGCCGACAACCTGGCCCGGTTTGTCGGCCAGGCTTTTTCTGAAACAGGGTCCCAAGCCGGTTTTTCCCTGTTGCTGGGGGCGATATTTTTCTCGTTCCAAATTTATTGCGATTTTTCGGGATATTCGGACATCGCCATTGGTTTGGGAAGAATGCTGGGCTACCGAACCCATGTCAATTTCAATTATCCCTATTTCAGCAAAAACATAGGGGAATTCTGGAGCCGATGGCATATTTCCCTGTCCTGGTGGCTTCGCGATTACCTCTTTTTGCCCCTGGCCTATTCCACCATGCGCAAGATGGAGAAATTTGCGCGCTTCCCCCTGAAACTGGAATCCCAGGCCTATATTTGGGCGACCATGGTCACCATGCTTCTTGCCGGGTTATGGCATGGGGCGAATTGGACCTACGTGACCTGGGGCGGCCTGATCGGTGTTTTTCTGGTGCTTTCATTTTTAACGAAAAAACCGAGGAAAAACCTGGTCAAGATGCTGTGGCGCAATAGGGCCAAGCCCGTATTGGACGGATTCAGGATCGTCTATACTTTCTTCATGATCACCCTGGCCTGGATCTTCTTCAGGGCGGAATCCGTGGCGGACGCCTTGACCTACATCTCCAGAATTTCTTTGCGCATGGAATCCAAGGGCATGGGCGGCATCATTTTTTATTCCGTAATCGTTCTCGTCTTCATGCTGGCGGAAAAGATGGTGAAGGATTTCAAGCCGGGGAATTGGCTGTCAAGGATCCCGTCTCCCATCCGCCTGGCCGGCTATGCGCTTGTCGTGTGCATCATCATCATTTTCGGCGCGGACAATTCCAATGAGTTTCTTTACTTCTCTTTCTAAGAAGAGCGTTCAAAGGGTTTCGGCGGCCGGCCTGATCCTGATCGGTTCCTTTTTGCTTTTTGACCGCTCACTGGCCTTCGTCCTGAAGCATTTCGCTTCGCAGTGGATCCAGGCCAGGGAAGCAAGGGAGGGCAGCGTCATTTTTGAAGACGCCCTCAATGTGGATGTGCTGATCATGGGTTCATCCAGGGCCTATCGGGCTTTTGATCCCGACGCGTTGAGCCGGCAGACCGGTTATTCGGTGCGCCAGGAAGCTTCCAAGGACAAGTATATCCGCTACAATTACTCGTTTTACAAACAATACCGGGAATATTCCCGCCCACCCAGAATACTGATCTGGGGGCTCGATTACTTCATGTTCGCTTTCAGGTCCGGAAAACGGCTCCTGTCCAGGCTGGGCATTTCTGAAGATGCGGGCAAACCGGTCAGCGATGTGTTCCCCCCCGGCAATGGACGCTTGGGATTCCTGGGCCGGGTTTCCGAGCTCTCCCGGATCAGAGCCCGGTTTCAGGAGATTTTTTTTGATTTCATCAATTCCTTCGATCCGGGCGCCGGCAGTGCCGGGAAGCGCATTCATACCCGGCATCAGGGGCATATTCAGGGGATCGGCAATCCGAAGAAGTTCCGCAAGTTCAAGTTCCCCGCCCCGCCGGGGCATGAAGGGGAGTACCTGGATGCATTTTTTAACCTGCTGAGCAAGGACGGCGTGACGGTTTATCTCGTCATGCTGCCTGACTATTATGGCACCTATCTCAGCCATGCGTCCGAGGATCAATATGAGGCGGAATGGCGGCGGATCGCCCAGCGCCATGACTCCGTCCAGTTGATCAACTTCAACGACCCCGCCCGCTTCGATCTCAAAAACCATCTGCTGTTCAAGGACGGAGGCTTCGGCAGGATATCCAGCCATTTGAACTATCCAGGGGCGGTCATACTGACCCGGCATCTGGCTGAAATCCTGAATGACCGCTGACCCGGCCGATTGATTTGCGGGTATTCAGGACCGGCGGCGCTGGCTTCTGTCCCGGACCAGGATCCGGATGAATTTGACCAGCAGCAGCAGGGCGGCAGCGTAAGGGAAAAGATAACCCCAACGATTGAAAATGGTCCGTGCTTTCAGGTATTGGAAGCGGGCCATGAATTCCTGAGATTCCCGCAAGGGGGATTGGTGGACGATGCGGCCGGCAGGATCCACCAGCGCG
This sequence comes from uncultured Clostridia bacterium, assembly GCA_964562095.1. Lineage (GTDB taxonomy): Bacteria > Acidobacteriota > Aminicenantia > UBA2199 > UBA2199 > UBA2199. The sequence goes on from CAZLSH010000001.1 coordinate 39,800, forward strand.
GAAATTCCGTTGGAAGTGGAGCGCAGCAGCCAACGGCGGTTCTCCACGCTGCGCAGAACCGCCATGGCCAGGTGCTGGTAAGGAGCCGATGATCTCCCGAACCAGGAGTCGTTGGAGATGGTCACGATCAATTCGCCGCCCATGGCGATCATGGCGCGAACCAGCTCCGGGTAAATGACCTCATAGCAGATCGGGGTCGACACGGCATGCCCCGCCAGGAGCAGGTTGTGGATCCGCCGCCCCGGGGAAAAATCGCCGATCTCGTCGGTGATCTTCCTGACGAAAAACAGCCAGCGCCGGAACAGGACGTATTCACCGAACGGGGTCAGGTGCGTCTTGTCATAGGTTGCAACCTCACCCCCCTGGAACAGCATGACCGTGTTGAATGTCCCCGCCGATCCCCGCTGGTCGGTGAATCCGGCCAGCAACGGGGCATGCCGGCGGCTGAAGGCCAGCAGCTGCTGTTGGTAATAAGGCGCTTGCCGGGGATAGATGGGCACGGTGAACTCGGGCCAGACCACGAACTCGGCTCCGGCCCGGGCCAAGTCCCGGGAAACCGCGAGCAGCCGGTCCAGCGTCGCCTGAGTGCGGGCGAAATCGAAATTCCGGTCGTGATCGCTGTTGGGCTGGACGATCCCGGCCTGATGCGCCGCTGCGAAACCTGAACGGGACTCGTGGCCCTTGAGCAGCGCCAGGCCGCCGGCATGGGCCACGACCAGGAAGGCTGCGAGCGCCAGGGCGGCTTTCCTGTCCTTGCGCTTGAGCAGCAGGAAAAACAGCACGTTGGCGGCGATGAGCAGGAACGAGACCAGATGGATGCCGCCCAGCTCGGCCCACTGGATGAAGAAGCGGTTACGGAACTGGGAATAGCCGGCGAGGCACCAGGGGAAACCGCCGAAGATCTTTTCCACGAGCAGGTCCTTGGCCACCCAGACCGCCGGGACCCAGAAGACGGGCGCGAATCCGCCGGCGCCGGCGGATATCCTGCCGATCAGCATGCCGGCCAGTCCGGCGATGAGCGAAAAAAAGGCGGCCAGGCAGGCCAGACCGACGATGCCCAGAAACCAGGTTGTCCCCCCGTAACGGACCATCACCCGGGGGATCCAGTACAGGATGATCAGGTGGGAAACCAGAGAAAAGATAAAAAATAGGCGGAAGTTCGCAGCCGGCCTGCGGTCCGCCAGCGCCGGCAGCAGCGGCACCAGGAACACGAAAGCCAGCGGGGCCAGTTGCGGGGCGGGAAAAGCCAGCCCGTAAGCGAGGGCGGCGGCGAATCCCGGGAGAAGACGCGAGCGGCTCAACGCGATTTTTTAATTGTGAATTTCGCCTTCTCCCGATTCTCCAGGCTGCTTTTTTCCTTCTGGGCCTCGGCCAGGGAAGCGAAGCTTCCCACCTGGACGGTATGCAGCTTCTTCTGGTTGTCGGTGATGATGGCGGTCGGGTAACCGAGGCCGGTGAATCTGCGGCTGCATCTCTGGGCATTGGCGAAATCGGCAAAGGCGCCCACCTGGATGGTGTAGTTCGTCTCGGCGGCAGGGCTTTTCGCCGGCGCCGGCCGCGGCTCCGCGGCCGTGGTCTGCGCAGCCTCCTGCTCCTCGTGCAGCTTGATCTCCGCGGGGATGGACTGCCGGGGGGCGGTTCGGGCCGGCGCAGCGGGCGCGGGGATGTCCTCCACGACGTTCAACTCGCTGCTGGCGGCGGCCTCCTCCCCCCCCTGCTCGTTGGCGATTGCCGTGCGCGGGTCGGAACGGCGTTGTCCGGCCTGGTAGCCCATATAAAAGAGGAAGATGCCGATGGCGATGACCGCGACCAGGAAGACGACGATGTGCAGGAACGTGATCTTGAATTCGAAATAGGTTTTTTCCATTTATTTTTTTTCGAACAATCCCTTCATCAGGTCGATGGGCATGGGGAAGATGATGGTCGACGTGTTCTCGGCGCCGATCTCCACCAGCGTCTGCAGATAGCGCAATTGGATCGTCGAGGGGTTCTTGGAGAGGGTCTCGGCGGCCTCGAGCAGCTTGGCCGAAGCCTGCTGCTCACCCTCGGCGTGGATGATCTTGGCCCGCCGTTCCCTTTCGGCTTCGGCCTGACGGGCCATGGCGCGCTGCATCTCCTGCGGCAGGTCGACGTGCTTGATCTCCACCATCGACACCTTGATGCCCCAGGGATCGGTATGCTCGTCGATGATCGTCTGCAGGCGCGCGTTCAGTTTTTCCCTTTCCGACAGCAGCTCGTCCAGTTCGACCTGGCCCAGGACCGAGCGCAGCGTGGTCTGGGACAGTTGCGATGTGGCGTACAGATAGTCCTGGACCTCGATCACCGCCTTTTTCGGGTCGACCACGCGGAAATAGATCACGGCGTTCACCTTGACCGAGACATTGTCGCGGGTAATGACGTCCTGGGGGGGGACGTCAAGGACGATGGTCCGCAGCCCGATGCGCACCAGTTTGTCGATGGGGGAGAGCACCAGGGTCAGTCCCGGTCCCTTGGGCTGGTCAAGGACGCGACCCAGACGGAAGACGACCCCGCGCTCGTACTCCTTCAGCACCTTGATCCAGTTTAAAATGAAAAAAATGGCGATGATGGCCACGACCAGCAGCGGATTGGCAAAAATATTCATGTTATCCTCCTGACTTTTTTACTTTCAGCAGCAGGTTCTTCACCGTTTCGACCTCCACCCTGCTCCCGGCCGCGATCGGGGCGTCGCTGACCGCGTTCCACCACTCGCCATGGACGAAGACTTTGCCCTGGCGGGCATCGATGTCGGTCCTGGCCACGCCGGTCTCGCCGATGAGGCCTTCGACGCCGGTCTCTTTTTTTCGTTTCATGGCCTGAAAGACCTTCCAGGTCAGGAAGAGCAGTATGCAGCCGAAACAAACGGCGAACGTCATGATGATGGGCATGGCCGGCCTCATTTCCGGAATGGGGGATTTGATCAGCATGATCGAGCCCAGGACGAAGGAAGCGATCCCGCCGACGCCGAGCACTCCGAACCCCTGCACCTTGATCTCGGCGATGAAAAATCCGATCGACAGGAGGATGAGGAACAACCCGACGTAGTTGATCGGCAGTACCTGGAAGGCCAGGAACGCCAGCAGCAGCGAAATTCCGCCCAGGATGCCGGGAATGACCCCGCCCGGGTGGGTGAACTCGATATACAGCCCGATCAGGCCGAATATGAGGAGAAAATAGGCCAGGTTGGGATTGGTGATCGTGCGCAGGAACTTTTGCCGGTCGCTCATTTCCAGCTCGACGATCGTCTCGTCCCGCAGGTCCAGGGTGACCTCGCCGCCGCCGGCGAGAGCGACGGTCCGGCCCTGCAGGCGTTCGATCAGCTCCTTGAGGTCGGCGACGACCAGGTCGGCCAGTCCGCCTTTCAGGCACTCCTCCGCCGTGTAGGAGCTGCTCTCGCGCACCGCCTTCTCGGCCATCTCTTCGCTGCGCCGGTGCTTCCTGGCCAGGGTCTTGATGTACGAAGCGGCATCGTTGGTGACCTTTTCCTTCATGGTCTTTTCAATGTCGCCGCCGGTGACCGACACGGGGTGGGCGGCGCCGGTGTTGGTCCCCGGGGCCATGGCGGCGATATCGGCCGCCAACAGGATGAAGAAACCGGCCGAAGCGGCGCGGGCGCCCTGAGGCGAGACAAAGACAACCACCGGCACGCCGCTGCCGAGCATGGCCTTGATGATGGCGCGCATGGACGTGTCAAAGCCCCCCGGGGTGTCGATGCCGATGACCACCAGGCGCGCATCTCCCTTCTGCCGGATCGTGTTCAGGGAGCTCACGGCGTATTCCTCCAGCAGCGGGTCCACGGGCCCGTCGAAACGCAGGGAATAAATCTCGGCGCCCAGCCAGAAAGGGATGGCGGCCAGCAGAAAGACGAGGGTCTTCTTCATTAATTGGGATTATAGTGAAACAGGAAATAAAAATCAAACGGGCCGGGGCGCGGCGGTGAAACGGCGCGCTCGCTACATGTGGACCGAGAAGCCCCCGATCTCGCCCAGCGCTTCCCAGACGTTCTCGCTCAGCGTGGGGTGGATGCAGACAAGGTCCTTGAATTCATCCGCTTTCAGGCCGCGCGTGACGGCGTAGGTCAGCAGCGGCAGGAGCTCGCCGGCTTCGGCGCCGACGATGTGGGCGCCGAGGATCGTCTGGTCCTCGGCGGCGACCACCTTGACCAGGCCGGATTTTTCGTCGATGGCATTGGCCCGCGATCCGGCGGCATAGGGGAAGCGGCCGATCGTGACCTTACGCCCCTCCTGCAAGGCCTGGGCTTCGCTGAAACCGACGGTGGCCATCTCGGGGAAAGTGAAAATGGCCGCCGGCTGGGGAAGATGGACGACCGGCCTTTTCTCGACGATGAAATCCACGATGGCCATGGCCTGATGCGAGGCCTTATGGGCCAGCATTGGCGGGCCGACCACGTCGCCGCAGGCAAAGATCCCGGGGACGGCCGTCTCCAGGTTCGGTGAAACGGGGATGAAGCCCTTGGCGTCGAGGCTTAGCCCGAGCCCGGGGGCGAACAGTCCCGCTGTGTTGGGCAGGCGGCCCACGGCCAGCAGCACCTTGTGGAATTCCTCCTGCCATTGCTTGTCGCCCTGCTTGAAATCCAGACCGAGCCTTTCGCCGCGGCGGGGGTTGCTGATGGCGGTGCCCGTATAAATAGTGATGTTCTGCTTGATCAGCTCGTTCTTCAAGATGGCGGCGATCTCGCGGTCGCTGCCCGGGACGATGGTCTCCATGATCTCCACCACCGTTACCTTGCAGCCCAGGTAGCTGTAGATCAGCGCCCATTCCAGCCCAACGGCGCCGGCGCCGACCACCAGCATGGTCTCGGGCACGGCTTCCAGCTTCAGCAGTTCGTCGGAACTGACGACTTGCCGGCCGTCCCATTTCAGGAACGGCAGCTCGGCCGGCCTGGAGCCGGGGGCGACCACGATATGGCGGGCCGTCGCTTCCCTCTGGCCGTCGATCATGACGGTGTTGGCCCCCGTCACCTGGCCCCGGCCCTTGATGAGCTGGATGCCGTGTTGCTTGAAAAGGATCTCGATGCCGCGGGTCTGCTTGCTGATGATGCGCGTCTTGCGGCGCTCGATCTCCTCGAGGGAAAACCCGAATTTTTCAACGTGCACGCCGATCTTGGCGAAGTCGTTGATCTGTTTGATGGCCTTGACCGAGTGCAGGATGGCTTTGGTGGGGATACAGCCCCGCTGCAGGCAGGTGCCGCCCGGCAGGTCCATTTCCACCACTGCCGCCTTCAGGCCCCTCTTGGCCGCAACGATGGCTCCTTCATAGCCGGCCGGTCCAGCGCCGATAAACAGGATGTCATGATCCATGGTCGCTCCTTGCGTTTTACGCGTCTTTCAGCGCTTCATCTCCGCCAGCGCCTCCCCCAGCATGTCGATGAAGAAGTCATTCTCCTCCTCCAGGCCGATGCTGACGCGCATGGCATCGGGGATGCCGAAACCGGCCATGGGGCGGATGATCACGCCCCGCTTCAGCAGCCGCAGGTTCAGCCCGTCCACATCCACCTCGGGGAAGAAAAGGAGGAAATTGGTCTGCGAGGGGATGACGCGCAGCCCCAGCGCTTGCAGCCGCGCAAGAAGCTTGGCCTTGTTGCGGCGGTTCAGGTTCACCGAGCGCTCCTTGAACGCATCGCTTTCCAGGGAGGCAACGGCGGCGCGCTGGCCGATGCGCGTGACGTTGAACGGCGGTTTGACGCGGTTGAGAATGGCGATGAACTCGGGGTGGGCCAGGGCATAGCCGACGCGCAGGCCGGCCAAACCGTAGACCTTGGAGAAGGTGCGCAGGACGATCACGTTCTTCCGGGTCTTGATCTCATCCAGGCCGGTGACGTAGTCGCCGGGGTCGTCGATGTATTCCTGGTAGGCGTTGTCCAGCACGACGATGCGGTCATGGGGGACGCGGGCGATGAAGGCGCGCACGGCGGCGCCGGGGAGGATGGTGCCGGTGGGGTTGTTGGGATTGGTGATGAAGATGATCTTGGCGGCGTCGTCGATGCGCCCGGCGATGGCCTCCAGGTCGAAACGCAGCTCGCGGTCCATCGGCGCCTCGACGAAAGCCGCTGCTCCGGCGAACTCGACGGTGGCGCTCTTGTACAGCGAGAATGTCTTTTCCGAGGTCAGGACCTTTTCGCCCGGCTTGAGGAACGCGCGGATCAGCATCTGGATGATCTCCACCGAACCGGCCCCGGCGATGACGTTCTCCAGCCTCACGCCGTTGTACTCGGCGATGCGCCGGCGCAGGGAATAGTTGTCGGAGTCGGGATAATACTGCAGTTGGGCAATCTCGTCGGCAATGGCCTGGCGGACGTTTTCGGGGATGGGCAGCATATTCTCGTTGGAGGCCAGCTTGACGACCCTGGACAGGCCGAACTCGCGCTGGATGTCCTCGACCGGTTTTCCCGGTTTGTAGGGCGAGACTTCCAAGACGTGGGGGTTGACCAGTGTTTCCATCGGTTCCTCCTATTCCTTAAACAGCGAAGGTTGTTCCTTTTCCTCGAACAGCTCGGTCAGTTCTTCCAGGGAGGGAAGCTCCGACAGGTCGTTCAGCCCGAAGTAGATCAGGAATTCCTGAGTGGTGGCGTAGAGCGCGGGCAGCCCCGGCACTTTTTTGCGGCCGGTGATCTTGATCAGTTTTTTCTGCAGCAGGCTCTTCACCGGCCCGGTGGAGTTGACGCCGCGCATGTCGGAGATCTCGGCCAGGGTGGCCGGCTGGCGATAGGCGATGATCGAAAGCGTCTCCAGCGAGGCCAGGGTCAGCTTGGCGGACTGCTTGACGGTGAAGAAGCGCTTCAGCTCGTCATGCAGGTCCGGCTTGGTCACCAGCTGCAGGCCGCCGCCGCTGCGTTTCAGCAGCAGGCCGCGCTCGGGGCGCTCCAGCAGATGCTCCTTCTCCATCGAGTCCAGAAGCTGTTCAAACTCCGTGATATCCGTCATGGCGAGGAATTCCATGACCCGCCCCGGCTCCACCGGCTCCTTAGAGACGAAGAGGATGGCCTCGATCAGGGCGACATGCCGTGCGATCTGTTCTTTGTCCATGGGATCAGTTTTCCAGCTTCCCGGCCTCGTTCCTGAAGACGGAGATGGTGCCGAACAGCTGCTCCTGGACGGCGACCAGCAGGTGGCGCTTGATCATCTCCAGCAGGGTGAAGAAACTGACGACGATCTCCTCGACGGAATCGAGCTTCGCGACATAGACGCTGAAGTCGAGGAAGCCGCTGCTCTTCAGGATGGCCAGGATCTCCGCCTGCTTTTCGGCGATGGAGTAGTTCTTGGAGGCGATGTACAGGAACTGCTCGTTCTCCTTCTTCTTGACGATGTCGAAAAAGATCTCGGCCAGTTGGAAGGCCGACACCTCTTTCAGGGCGTACTCGCGCTGGGTGAAGCTCTCGTTCATTTCCAGGCGCCGCCACAGCAGGAGCTCGGTGTACTCCATCTCCTGCAGCAGGCGCGAGATCTTCTGGACCTTCTCGTACTCGATCAGGGTGTGGATCAGCTGCTTCTCGGGAGAGTCCTCGCCGGGGATCTCGGGCTTGGGCAGCAGCGAGCGCGACTTGATGTAGATCAGGGTGGCGGCAGTCATGAGGAACTCGCTTTCCCGCGTGGGATTGATGCCGCGCTTGCTCTCCAGGTAGGAAAGATACTCGGTGGTGATCCGCGACAGGCGCACGTCGGCGATGTTCATCTTGTTCTTGCGGATCAGGTGCAGCAGCAGGTCGAGCGGCCCCGCAAAGAATTCGGTCTGGATTTGATAACCGGAGAACTCCGTTTCCATCATAGGTTCATCAGGGCGCGCACTTCGCTGACGGTCCGCGCGGCGCGCTCGGCGGCGCGGCGGTTGCCGGGGGCGAGAATGTCGGCGACGGCCAGCGCCTCATAGCGGCGGCGGCGCAGGCGGAAAGGCTCCAGGAAATCGTTGATGTTATGGATGAGGATTTTCTTGCAGTCGATGCAGCCGATGCCGGCTTTGCGGCATTCGCCGTCGATCATGGCGATCTCCTCCGCCCCGGAATAGGCCTGGTGCAGGGCGAAGACCGGGCAGTCCCCGGGGATGCCGGGATCGGAACGGCGCTGGCGGCGAACGTCGGTCATCATGGGCCGGATCTTCTTGTCCACCGCCTCGGCCGTGTCGCTGAGGAAGATGGCATTGCCGTAGCTCTTGCTCATCTTGCGGCCGTCCACTCCGGGCAGCTTGGGGATGGGGGTCAGGAAAGGCTGCGGCTCGGGGAAGCAGTCGCCGTACAGGCCGTTGAAGCGGCGCACGATCTCGCGGGCGAGTTCGAGGTGGAAGACCTGGTCCTCGCCCACCGGCACCGTGTCGGCCTTCATGACGACGATGTCCACCGTCTGCAGCAGCGGGTAGCCCAGGAAACCGTAGGTGTTGATGTCGCGGTCGCTCAGCTGCGCCTGCTGCTCCTTGAAGGTGGGGACGCGCTCCAGCCAACCCAGCGGCGTCATCATGCCCAGCAGCAGGGACAGCTCGGCGATCTCCTTGATGGCCGACTGCAGGTAGACGACGCTTTTCTCCGGGTCGATGCCCACGGACAGCAGGTCGAGCAGCGACTGGCGGACGTTGGCCTGGAGGTTGCGGACGTCCTGATAGTCGGTGGTCAGCGCATGCCAGTCGACGATGGAATAGTAGCACGCGCCCTGGTCCTGGAGCTTCACCCAGCTCTTGAGCGCCCCTTCCCAGTGGCCGAGGTGCAGGGCGCCGGAGCCGGTCGGCCGGATGCCGCTCATGATCACTTGCGGGTTCATCCCGCCACCCCGGCCTTGAGCAGGATGTAGATCAATTTCGGGAAGACCTTGAAGAGCCCGCTGAACAGCAGGTCGGCGATCTTGTCGAAGATCCGCGTATAGATGACGAACAGCAGGATGAAGAAGCCGTAGGGCCTTATCTTTTCATACCAGGCCAGGGCGTCGCCCTTCAGCAGCCCCTCCAGGATGCCGCTGCCGTCCAGCGGCGGGATGGGGATCAGGTTGAAAACCGCCAGGAAGATATTGATCATCAGCAGGTAGGTGGCGATGCGCACCAGCAACAGCAGGGTGGCGTTGCTGCTGTTCATGATGGGCTGGAAGAATGCCAGCAGCAGGAGGATGAGCGTCAGGCTGACCAGGATGTTGGCAGCGGGGCCGGCGGCGGCCACGAGCATGCCGTCGCGGCGGCGATTGCGGAAATTGGCCGGATTGACCATGACCGGCTTGGCCCAGCCGAAGACCGGGGCGCCCATGACCGCCAGCAGGATGGGGAAAACGATCGTCCCGAAGATGTCGATGTGGGCGATGGGGTTCAGGGTCACCCGGCCCATGAGGCGCGCCGAGGGGTCGCCGCACTTGTCGGCGACCCAGGCGTGGGCCGATTCGTGGACCGATATGGCGAAGAGCACTGCTGCGTACTGGAGCACAATGCGGAATATTTCGTTCATTACCCTGCAAAATAGCACAAAGACGGGGCCCGGTCAATCACGGGCGGTTGACGAGAGCCGGGCGAAACGATTATCATCCCGGACGTGAGGAGAACGCAATGAGCATCTTCAAACTGCGGGAAAACCGGACAACGGCCGGCCGCGAGATCATGGCGGGGGTGGTCACGTTCATGGCCATGGCCTATATCATTTTCGTGAACCCGAAGATCCTGGCCGCGGCCATGGGCGAGGAACTCGTGCCGGCATTGGCCGTAGCCACCTGCATCGGCGCCGGGACCCTGAGCATCCTCATGGGCCTGGTCAGCAATTTTCCCCTGGCCCTGGCCTCGGGCATGGGGCTGAACGCTTTTCTGGCCTATGGCGTGGTCATCGGCATGAAAGTCCCCTGGCAGGCGGCGATGGGCATCGTCTTTCTCGAGGGGGCGATCATCACCGTGCTGGTGCTGACCCGCGTGCGCGAAGGGGTGATGAGCGCCATCCCCCTTGACCTCAAACGCGGCATTGGCGTGGGCATCGGCCTGCTGATCGCGTTGATCGGGCTGCAGAACGCCCGGCTGGTGGTGGCCGATCCGGCGACTCTGGTCGCCTTTGGGAAGCTCGGCCCCGAGAGCCTGGTGGCGGCGTTTGGCCTGGTGGCCACGGCCCTGCTGATGGTGAAGCGGGTCAAAGGGGCTTTTCTGATCGGCATCCTCCTGGCGACGGCGGCGGCGGTTGCCGCCGGGCTGGTCCACTTGCCATCCCACTTCGTTTCCGGCCTGAAGCCGGAGCACTTCAAGACCTTTTTTGCGCTGGACATCGCCGGCGCCCTGCGCCTGGGGCTGCTGGGAACCATCTTTGCCTTTTTGATCACCGATTTCTTCGACACCATGGGCACGGTGGTGGCGGTCGGCGAGCAGGCCGGCTTTCTGGACGGGAAGGGGAGGATGCCGCGGCTGCGGGGCGTCCTGCTGGTGGACTCCCTGGGTGCGCTCTGCGGCGGACTCTTCGGCTGCAGTTCGGTGACGACCTACGTGGAGAGCGCCGCCGGCGTCGGCGAGGGTGGCCGCACCGGCCTGACCTCGGTGACCACCGGCGTCCTGTTCCTGCTGGCTGTCTTCTTCACGCCCCTGGTGGCCATCGTGCCATCCTATGCCACGGCGCCGGCCCTGGTCCTGGTCGGTTTCCTGCTCATCTCGGGCGTGCGCTCCATCCATTGGGACGATGCCGCCACCGCCCTGCCGGTCTTCCTGACCATCGTCATGATCCCCTTCACCTTCAGCATTTCCAAGGGGATCGGCTGCGGCTTCATCTCCTATGTCCTGTTGAAGCTCCTGGCGGGGAGGTGGCGCGATGTCCATCCGCTGCTGGCCGTGGTATCGCTCCTCTTTGCCGTTGATTTCGCCCTGTTCTGAAACAGGGCGCCGGGGTCATTCCGCCACGGCGCGGCGCGGAGGAACAGGATAGACGCCCTTGTAGTTTTCGCTGAATTGGCTCTTGCCGCAAAGCATCATGGCGCTGAGCGGCATGATGCGCCTGATCTGATCGGCCAGGCCGTGGGCCAGTTGGCGGATGTCCCACTGGGCGTGCTCGTCGTCGCGCAGGCGGATGAAATGGTAGGCCTCCCGCAGATTCATCTTCATCAGCACGCGGCGGCGATGGGAATTGGTCAGGATGTAGTCGGCGGCGGCGCCGCCGGCCGCCCGGAGCAGGGAATGGGCGTCATTGGTCGCGGCGATGATCTCCGCGAATTCTCCTGCCAACCCGATCTGGCGGATGCTTTCCGGCAGGGTGTTTCCCAGCTCGGGGGCATATTCCCCCGCCATAAGCGTCGCCATGCGGTGGCGCTTGAGTTGGGCGAAGTTCGCGGCGCTGACGGTGGCCTGGAAGGTGATGTCGGCCATCTCGAATTCCCTGGGCATGGCGCTGAAAAATTCGACTTTTTTGAAGAATTCCCTGAAAAGCGACCTTTTCCGCGCCCGGGGGATTTTTTTTACCATGGCCAACGCGTGCGGGAAATCTAAATTGCGGCAGCTGGAGGCATGAGCGGCCAGGATCATGTCGTCGCCGTTCTCCGTGAAGGAAACGATCCGGGGAAGCGGGTTGGCGCTCCGGGTCGCCGCTGCGGGGAAAGAGGCGAAAAAATCGTCCAGGGGCGAAAACGCGTCGCGGTCAAAGGCGGTCGGTTCGGGAAAGAGGATGATCGACGGAGCGATGGGCAGGACCAGGGCGAGGAGTTTTTCCCCGAGCTGGCGCACCTCCTGCCTGGAACTGAGCCGCCAGCGGCGCAGCATATGCTCCAGCGTGCGGGCATTGACGGTCATGCCGACCTGGCCGCTGGTGGCCAGTGACAGGATGTAGCGCGCGTCCTCCTTGGCCCAGCCCTCCACCAGGCGCAGCCCGGCGGCGCTCTGAACCGTCGTGGCGTGCTGACGCTGCAGCCGCCGGTTCAGCAGGGCGAAGGCCTTGAAATAGAAACGGTTCTGCCGCTGCGCGACCTCGCGGAACACTTTTTTCAACGCCGAGCTGCGGATCTCCGCGGGCATGACCAGATCACCGGCCAGCGTGACGTAGCGTTGTGATTTTTCGGTGTAGGAGGCCAGGCGGAACCGTTCGATCTCCTCCAGGGCCAGCCGCGACACGCCCATGATGTCGAAATTGAAGACCGCGTGCTCGGCGACCGAGTGGTGCCCCATCGCAAAGATGATCCGCTGGTTGGACCTGCGGGCCTTCTCCACGTCCCGGCAGGCCTGCCGGCGCAGTTGGTCGACCGCAAGCGGGCTGCGGCTGATGCGGGCGTATGCGGCGCTGAGCGTTTCCGGCGTAAGCTTCCGGCGCCGGCCATGTTCCAGCCGCCGCAGGATTTCCCCATCGATGTTGAATCCAGCCAGTTTAACGCGCACCTCGCCCTCCTGGTCCGCTGTTCCGTCAGATCAGCTTCATGTCGGCCAGCCGCACCATGGCTTCCTGGGTGCTCTCGTCGATGGACTGGTGGTTCCAGATGTCAAAAGAAGGGAGCTGGTCCTGCTGGATGATGCGGGAGTAGTTTTCGTCCGCCTGCGGGAGGTCCGCCAGCGGGTATTCGCGCATGCCGGCCCTGGGCTTTCTTTTCTTCAACGCCGCGGCTTCCGCGCGCAAACGGAAGAACACGGTGTAGGATGGAATCCAGAAACGGTACAGCGCCTCCATCAGGGCATCGCGCCCTGCGGGCGGGATGCCGGCGCTGGCCTCCGCCCGGCATGCCCGCCACTCCAGCCAGTGGTCCAGGAGCGAACCGTCGCACAGGAGGAAATCGGGGTGTTCCTGGGAATGGAGGTTCTCTTCGTTGATCTGGTTGGTGATGAAGTAGAACTGGCTGATAAAACCGGTTTTCTGGTCGAAGTCGAAGGGGCTGTTCGGCTTCAGGTCCGGCACGTCTTCGACGCGGTACTTCAGCGACAGCAGTTTTTTCACTTCGGCCAGGATCGATGTCTTGCCACTGCCGGGAATGCCCGAAAAAGCGATCTTGTGCATGGTCGAATTGTAGGGGACCGGCGCCGCAAAGTCAAATTTACATTTGCCGAAAAATTTGCTATGATGAAGCGATGAGATTTTCGCCGAGGCAAAATATTTTAACCCGACCGGAATCATGACCAACCAGGAGATCGCCCGCGCCTTTGACAAGTTGGCTTTCTTCCTTTCGCTGCACGATGAGAACGAATTCAAAATCAGCGCCTATACCCGGGCCGCGCGCAGCATCCGCGAATACCCGGTTTCCATCGAGGACATGCTCCTGGCCGGCGAGGACCTGACCCAGATCGACGGCCTCGGCAAGATCCTGGCGCAAAAGGTGGAGGACCTGGTCATCATCGGCTCGCTCAAGGCGCTGGACGAGCTGCTGGCCGAGTTTCCCGACAGCCTGTATGAGATGTCCCAGATCAAGGGCATCGGCCCCAAGACCATCCTGAAGATTTTTGACGCCCACAAGATCCGGACGCTGGACGAATTGCGTACATTCTTGCAGCGCGGCGAGAAACTGGCTGTCGCCGCCCCCTACGAGAACCGCATCAAAGAGTTTTTCAAAAAATGAACGTCGTCCTGGCTTCGGCCTCGCCGCGGCGCAAAGAACTCCTGCGCCTGATCGGCCTGGAACCCGAGGTGATCCCGGCCGATATCCAGGAGGCGATTCTGCCCGGCGAGGAAATCGACGCCTTCCTGCGGCGGGTGGCCATCGCCAAGGGCCTGGCCGTGTACCACAAGCGCTTTTTTCATGCGCTGCTGGTCTCCGCCGATACTGTGGTGCGGATCGACAACTCGCTGATCGGCAAGCCCGCCGGGCGCGACGAGGCTTTTTCCATGCTCTCCCGCCTTTCGGGACGGGAGCACGAGGTCCTGACCGGGCTGGCGCTGCTGCATGAGGGCGAGACCTCCTTCGCCATCTCCCGCACGCTGGTCCGGTTCAAAGACCTGGATGAGGCCGAGATCGGCCATTACCTGGAGCGCGAGGAGTTCATGGACAAGGCCGGCGCCTACGCCATCCAGGGGCGGGCGGCCGTTTTCGTCGAGCGCATTGAAGGCTGCTATTTCAACGTCATGGGCTTTCCATTGAACCTGTTTTACCGCATGCTGGGGCAGCGGGGAGTGAACCTGTATGGATAAACGCACGAGCGGAGCGCCCTTGCGGACGGCGCGCCTCTTCCCGGGAAGCGGCGACGTCCTGCGCATGGGCATGGGCGGGATACCCCTCCAGCGGCTGGACGCCGCCGGTTCCGACCGCGTCCTGGAAAAGGCCATAGCCGCCGGGATCAACTTCTTCGATACGGCGCGCGGCTACACCGACAGCGAGAGCAAGTTCGGCCGCGTGCTGCCCCGTTACCGCGGGCGGGTGCGAGTCGCCAGCAAGTCGTTCAGCCGCGGCGCCAGCGACATCCAGCGCGACATCGAAACCAGCTTGCGCAACCTGCGCAGCGACCACATCGACATCTACCAGTGCCACAATGTGGCCAGTGAGGCCGATCTGGAGAAGATCCTGGCAGCGGACGGCGCCGTGGCCGGGATGCTCGAGGCGCAGGCGCAGGGCAAGATCGGCGGCATCGGCATTACGGGCCATAAACCGCCGATCCTGGCCATGGCGCTGGAGCGTTTCGCTTTCGCGACCATCCAGGTCCCCGCCAATTTCATGGAAACCGAGGCCATGCAGGGACTGATCCCCGCCGCGCGCCGGCGGGGTGTCGGCGTCATCGCCATGAAGCCCATGGGCGGCGGCAACATCCGCGAGACTGTCCTGAATTTCCGCTTCATTTTCAATCAAGGCATCGACGTGGCCATTCCGGGGATGGATTCGGAACGGCAGGTCGCGGAGAACGTGGCGGCGCTGGACGACCTGTCGCCCCTGAATGCCGGGGAGATCTCCCGGCTGCAGGCGGAGAAGGAACGGCTGGGCGACCGCTTCTGCCGGCGCTGCGAGTACTGCATGCCCTGCCCGCAGGGGTTGCCGATATCGTTCCTGCATGTCCTGCGGAACTACTATTTTCTTTACGACCTGAAAGACTGGGCCCTGGAGCGCCTCGCCGGCCTGGCCAAGACCTACAAGGACTGCGTCGCCTGCGGCGAATGCGTCGGCAAATGCCCCTACCATCTCGACATGCCGGCCATTTTTCGTGAAACCTGGGAGAAGATGCAGGCCGACAAAAGGGGCCGGTCCTGAAGCGGCGTTCCCGCCTGGACACGGCCGCGCGCCGGCTTTACCGGATTCGTTTTTTGTAATATAATCGGCGCATGAACGCCCGGCAGCTGATCGAAGAAGAGAAACTGCAGAACATTCTCAATCCCCGCAAGTCCAACCGTGAGTTCAAGGTCACCATCCGCTTCCAGAAATCGCTCACGAAAAACTTCGAAAAAGCCCTGGAACTGGCCCGCAAGAATCCATATTTCATGGAAGAAGGAGCGGGCGACCATTACAGGGCGTACGCCAGCTTCTACCCCGACGACGTCGAGGCGCTGCACGAGTTTTTTGAACTGGTCAAGGATCGGGATACAACGAAGATCTTTCTCAACAACAAGGCCATCCCCTATGTCCAGAACCTGTGGTTGTTCCTGCTTTGGTTCTATCGGATCAAATAAAAACGGCAAAAAAGAGGGCGACAACTTGACTTTTCCCCAATATTAAATTATAAAGTGATCTTGCTTTAGGAGGTTTTCATGAAAAAGTTTAGCACGGTATTGCTTATCCTTTTCCTGTCCACCTTGATCATCACCAGCTTCACCGCCTGCGACAAGCTGAAAATAACCAACCTGAAAGCCAACAAGCATTTTAAAACGGGCAACAAATTCTATACCGAGGAAAAGTACAAGCGGGCGATCACTGAATACGAGGCCGCCCTGCAGCTCAATCCCGAACTCAAGTCCGCCTTTTATTATCTCGGCTCCAGCTACATCATGGTCTATAAGCCCGGCGACGACAGTGAAAAGAACAAGGAATACGGGACCAAGGCCGTCGAGTACCTGCAGAAGGCCCTGGAGTTGAATCCGGACAACAAGGATATCCTCCAGGCCCTCGGCGATATCAACGACAAACTGGGCAATTTCGAGGAGGCAGAGAAATATTACCTGCAAGTGCAGAAATTCACCTCCAATGACCCCGCTTCGTATTACAACCTGGCCGGCTTCTACAACAACAACGGCAAGTATGACAAGGCCATCGAGATGTTCGAGGAACGAATCAAGCTCGATCCCTCCAATCCGGAAGGCTACCTGTACCTGGCCGACTTCTTCCAGAACAAGCGCAAGTGGGACGATGCCATCAAGAACCACGAGTTGCGCATTACCAAGATCAGCGAAGCCAACCTGGATGAGAAGGAAAAGAACGATATCCTGGCCGAAGCCTATTACCGGCTGGGCGTCGTCTGCTGGAACAAGAGCTACCAGACTCCGCCCGACGTCATGGGCTCGGTCGAGCGGCTTCAGGTCGTCGAGCAGGGCCTGGCGGCCTTGAACAAGGCCACCGAGCTTTCGCCCAATTATCCCGATCCCTGGGCTTACATGGGCTTGCTCTATAAGCAACGGCAGATCGCCGAACCCCTGAAAGTGGCCGAATACGAGAAGCAATACAAGGCCATGATCGACAAGTTCCAGGAGCTTCGCAAGCGCAAGCTGGCCACCGAGCAATTCATCAAGGACCTGGCCAAGGATCAATAAGCGCCCGCGCCGCAATCAGCAAAACCCCTTGTTCCCGGATGGGAGCCAGGGGTTTTTTTTTGGCGGCGGTTGCGAGGCTCACGGCTTGGGGGGGAATTGACAATTTATACTGAAAAAGTTATATATCAGCCATGAAAATCAACACCAAGATCCGCTATGGGCTGCGCATGCTGATCGCCATTGCCCAGGGGGGGGGGCTGGTCAACACGACCATGCTGGGCGAGATCATGCACGTCTCCCCGAAGTACCTGCGCAAATTGGCCGGGCCCCTGGAAAAGGGTGGCTTGATCCAGAGCGTCCAGGGGATTTATGGTGGCTATCGACTGGCCAAGGACCCTGAAGCGATCACCCTGCAGGGGCTGATGGATGCCTTTGGAGAAAAAGTCTCGCTCGCCAACTGCCTTTTGGGCATGCCATGCGAATTGCGGGAATCCTGCCTGGCCAGGCAGGTTTGGGAAATGCTGGAGGCAACGATGCAGAAGCATTTTCTGCCCATTACTCTCGGTGACGTACTGGGAAACAGGGTGAAAATGCCGTGACCCTCGGCTTCATGGCGGGCGCCTCCCCGCCGGGTACGGTTGACTCGTCGCCCGAAATATAGTATATCTTCTTCCTGATCACATCATGACCAAGCATGGATTCATACTTGTTTGCTGCTTGTTCCTCCTTGCCGGCCGTGCGTTCCCCCAGGATGAATTCCTCGGGATCGAGTGTTCCGTCGCTCCGCGCCGCATCCTGCAGGGCAACGAGGGGCTGCTCAAGATCAAGATCAATTTGCGCGACGGCGTCCGGATATCGGCCAACCCCGAGTTCCTGATCCGCCTTGACGAGAATGAAAGCCTGTCGTTCGCCAAGATTTTTTTCGCCGGATCGGAACTGAACCTGCCCACGACCCAGGAAGGTGAAGCCGTTTTCCTGGACCCGCAGAAGGAGATCGAGGTCCCTTTCACGCTGAGCGAAGAGGCGTTGCTGGGCAATCTCACCATCAGTGGCGAGGTTGTTTTCACCATGCTGTTCCCGGACAACTGGTCGGTGAAGACCACGCAGAAGTTTTCGGCCGGCTTTGTTTCGCGGCGGAACTACAAGATCAAGAAAAAATGACGCCCGGTCACAGGAAGCCCTGTTCGCGGTACCAGGCGATCGTTTCCGCCAAAGCGGCCGGCAGCGGCACGCGGGGCTGAAAGTGGAGCATGGCGTCGATCTTGGCGGCCGAACACACCCAGGCCGGGAATTTCATCTCATGGAACTTGTCGCGGTTGAAGATGGCCTTGTTCCCGAACACGCGGATGCGCAGCTCGGAAAATTCGGCCAGGATACGGCCCAGGGCTTCCGGCACCACGATCGCCCGCGCTTTTTCTTTCCCCAGCGCCTCCGCGGCCTGCTCCATGAGGCCGCGCCATTCGACCGCCTCCGGATTGGTCACGTAGAAAATCTCGTTCCCGCAGGAGCTGAAAGCGGCGGTGATCATGCCCTGGACTAGATCGCTCACGAATATCAGCGAATACCAGCGCCGCGTGCGGCCCAGCAGGGGGATGATGCCGCGGTTGACGATGCGAAAGGCATCGAGCATGTCCATGTCCCAGGGCCCGAAAACGATGGGGGCGCGGATGACGATGCGCGGTACCGCGCACTGCGCCGCGACGACATCCTCCTGGGCCAGCTTGCTCCTGCCGTACAGCGAGATCGGCTCGGCGGGGCTCTCCTCGCTCAGCATGGCGTGGCCGCGGTTGGGGCCTGCCGCTGCCAGCGACGACAACAGGACGAAGCGCTTCAGGTTCCTCAGGGGCCGCAGCCGTTCCAGGAGCGCACGGGTGCCCTCGACGTTGACCCGGGTGAACTCCCCGGGGGCCAGCGCCTTGGTCACGGCCGCCAGGTGGAAAACCATTTCGATGTCTGCGGGGAAAGGCTCGGAAGCAAAGAGGTCTCCGCGCACCACATCCACCGCGTCCTTGAAAGCGCAGGCTTCCAGCCTGGCATTGTCCCGGACCAAAAGCCGTACCTGGTGGCGGCCCTCCGCCAGCAGCGCGGTGACCAGGTGGCGGCCGACGAACCCCGTCCCTCCGGTCACCAGTATGTTCATGGGGCCATTCTATAGAATCCAGCCGCATTATGCAAACGAGGAGTGAAACATGGACGTGTTTAAAAAATGCTTTGAATTCACCCAGGCGGAAGAGTACAAAAGCTCCGGCCTGTATCCCTATTTCACCGAGATCGAAAAGGTGGAAGGCAACTATGTCTGGGTCGGCGGCAAGAAGATCCTCATGGTCGGCTCCAATAATTATCTGGGGTTGTTCGACGATGTCCAGGTCAAGGCCTCGGCCATCGCTGCCGTCGAAAAATACGGCACCTCCACCTGCGGCTCGCGCTTCCTGAACGGGACCTATTCCCTGCACGTCGAGCTGGAAAAGAAACTGGCCCAGTTCATGGGCAAGGAGGAGGCGCTGACCTTTTCCACCGGCATGCAGACCAATCTGGGGGCCATCTCGGCCCTGGCCGGCCGCGACGACGTCATTGTCCTGGACCGCATGGTCCACGCCTCGATCATGGATGCCGTCCGCCTCTCCTACGCCCACGTCGCCAAGTTCAAGCACAACGACATGAAGGACCTGGAGGAAAAGCTGGCGCACCAGCCCGCGGAGAAGGGCAAACTGATCATCGTGGACGGTGTCTTCAGCATGGAGGGCGATCTTTCCAACCTGCCGCAGATCGTCAAATTGGCCAGGAAGTACCATGCCCGGGTGATGGTCGACGACGCCCATGGCATCGGCGTCATGGGCGAGAAGGGCCGGGGGACGGCGGAGCATTTCGGCCTGGTCGACGAGATCGACCTGATCATGACCACCTTCTCCAAGGCGTTCGCCTCGCTGGGCGGCTTCGTCGCCGGCGACAGCAAGATCATCCAGTACATCAAGCACCATGCCCGGTCGCTGATTTTTTCCGCCTCCATCACCCCGGCCGCACTGGGCGCCGCCCACAAAGCGCTGGAGATCATCCAGAATGAGCCGCAGCGCCGCCAGCGCCTGTGGGAAATCACCCGCATCATGAACCGCGAGCTGTCGGCCATGGGCTTCCATACGGGGAATACCGAAACACCCATTATCCCGGTTTTCATCCATGACATGGAAAAGACCTTCATGATGTGGAAGTTCCTTCGCGATTACGGCATTTTCACCAACCCGGTGATCGCTCCGGCCGTGCCGCCGGAAGATTCCCTGATCCGCACCTCGTTCACGGCCACCCATACCGATGCGGACCTGGAATTCATCCTCAAGGGGTTCCAGCAGGGCGGCAAGCTCCTGGGGCTGATCTGAGCCGTCGCGGCGGGCCGCGGTCCCGACGGGCAGTGGATATCAGCGCGGTAGTCGTCAGCTTCAATTCGGTCAGGTTCCTGGAGCGGAATTTGCGTTCCCTGGCCGGCCAGACCGTTCCCTTCCGCCGGATCGTCGTCGTCGACAATGCTTCCCGGGACGGTTCAGCGGCGCTCATCACGGACTTTGCCGGGCTCGATCCTCTGCTGCTGCAGGCGAACGTCGGCTACGCGGCCGCGGCCAACCTGGGCATTGGCCGCTGCGAATCGGACCTGGTGCTGGTGGCCAACGCCGACGTTTTCCTGGATGCCGAGTTTAACCGCCGCGCCCTGGAATTCTTTGCCCGCTGTCCGCAAGCCGGGCTGCTTTCCCCGCTCATCCTGCGCTTCGATGGCGCGACCATCGATTCGGCCGGCCAGGAGCGCTCGCCGGCACTTTACCCGCGCGAGTCGGGTTACGGCCGTCCCCTGGCGCGGCAGGCGCTTGCGGAACGGCGGGTCTTCTCCGTCTGCGGGGCGGCGACCGTTTTCTCGCGGCCGGCGCTGGAGAAACTGAAGATCGGCAGCGAGTACTACGACGAGGATTTTTTCATGTTCTGGGAGGATTTCGACATCGGCTGGAGGGCCAACCTCCTGGGCCTCGGGGTTTTTTTCTCGCCTGCCGTCATCGCCTTCCATTTCCGCAGCGGCACGCTGCCGAGTTCGCTCTGGTCGCGCTTCTCGCTGGCGCTGGCCCGCCCGGCCCCCCTGCGGGTTCACCTGGTGAAGAACCGTTATCTGACCCTGGTCAAAAATTTCCGCCTGCGGCGCGACGGCTGGTCGCTGCCGCTGATCGCCGTGCGGGACCTGCTATGGGTGGGCGCATTGACAATCCGTTCCCCGAAAATTATAATCGCCCTGGCCCGCTCGGGGCCTGCCTTCAAAAAAGCGTGGCATAAGAGGCAATGGATAAAAGATCATGAATGAGATCGTTCTGGTTTTTTCATTCGTCCTCTCTTTCCTGCTGGCGCTGTACGGCACGCCCCTGGCCCAGAAAGCCGCCTTTCGCTACGGGATCCTGGACCAGCCCGACGGCAAGTTGAAAAAGCACTCCCGGCCGGTGCCCTACATGGGCGGGGTCATCGTCTATTTTGCCTTCATTTCGCCGATCAGCCTGGTTTTCGATTTCAACGAGCGCCTGCTGGGCATCCTGTTCGCCAGTTCCATCCTGCTGCTGGTGGGGCTTCTGGATGACCTGAAGGCCCTCACCCCGGCGATCAAGTTCCTCTTCCAGGTGGTGGCCACCTACATCCTGCTCAAGAGCGGCATCGTCATCGACCTGGTTTTTTTCCCCAAATGGCTGGACGTGGCCCTCTCCTTTCTTTGGATCCTTACCGTGATCAACGCCTTCAATATCATCGACATCATGGACGGGCTGGCCGCTTCGATCGGCGCCTTGAGTTCCCTGACCATTTTCATCATCTCCCTGTTTACCGGCGACTTCCTGATCTCCATCCTTTCCCTCAGCCTGGCCGCCGCCCTGCTGGCCTTTCTCAAGTTCAACTGGGAGCCGGCCCGCATCTACCTGGGAGACGCCGGCAGCATGGTCCTGGGGCTTTGCATCGGATCCCTGGCCATGATGGTGAGCTATACCGAACACAATCCCATGGCCTTCCTCTCGGGGCTTTTCGTCGTCGGCATCCCGCTTTTTGACCTGAGTTATGTGATCGTGCTGCGCCTGCTGAAAGGCCGCTCCCCGTTCCTGGGCAGCCCGGACCATTTCGCCTTGCGCCTGCGCAAAAAAATGAACTGGACGGCCCAGCAGACCGTTGGCGCCATCCTGGGCGTGCAGCTGATCCTCTCCGCCCTGGTCATCGCCAGTTTCTTTTCCACGTCCCGCTTCACCCTGGCCTCCAGCGCCGCCGCCGCCGGACTCTTTTTCATCCTGGGCTGGGTCCTGGCAAGGGTGGAGATGGAATGAACGTCATTATCGGAGCCGGCATCTCGGGGCTGAGCGCCGGCCAGGCGCTGCAGGGCGATTTCATGATCCTGGAAAAGGGTTCCGCTCCCGGCGGTCTCTCGGGCCAATACCGAGCCGGCGGTTTCGCTTTCGATCACGGCGGCCATTATTTTCATTTCCAGGACAAGCCGGAGATCCGCCGGCACGTGGAGGCGTTCCGCGCTTTTCGCCGCTTCCAGCGCAACAGCAAGGTTTTTCTGCAGGGGCGCTTCATCCCCTATTCCCTGCAGTACCATCTGGCCGGATTGCCGGCGCGGCTGCGCCGGCCCATTCTGGCCGAGATCCTGGCCGGCGCGGGCGGCCCGCCGAAACAGGACCTGGAAAAATTCCTGCTGGCCCACTTCGGGCCGAGCCTGGTGCGCCTGTTTTTCGCGCCGTACCTGGAAAAGTTTTACCAACGGCCGCTGGCGGCCATGATCGCCGGCATGGACAAGGGGAGCATCCCGGTCCCCAGGAAGAAGGATGTGCTGGCCGGTGCCCGGCGCCAACGGCCGTGCGCCGAGGGCTATAACCCCGTTTTCTATTACCCGTCGGGCTCGCTGCAGGCGTTTATCGACGATTATGCCCGGCCGCTGGAGAAAAGGATCCGCTGCCAGGAAGAGGTCATCGCCATCGAAGCGGGACGGAAGCGGGTGATCACCCGGACCGGGAGCTATCGCTACGACTGCCTGGTCAGCACCATGCCCTTGAAGCAATTGCTGGGGATCATGACGCCGCCGCCGCCCTTTCCCCGGCAGCGGCTGCGCCACCTGTCGACGCTGGTGGTCAACGCGGTGCTGGCGCGGCGCCGGCGCCGCTTTCACTGGCTGTATCTGCCGGAAAAGCGTTTTCCTTTTTATCGCGTCGGCTATTACCCGGCGGCGGGGACGGTCGCCGTGTACCTGGAGAAGACGATGGCCGCCGATTCCGCGCTCGATGCCCGCCAGGTCCGCAATGAGGCGCTCTTGACCCTGCGGCAAACGGGAATGATCGCCGGCTCCGAAGAGCTTCTCTTCCTTGACCTGAAAAGGATACCCGTATCCTATGTCGTCTTCGACCGCGATTGGCCGCGGCTGGTGCCGGCCATACTGGCTCAGCTGCGCCGCCAGGATATCCATTCCATCGGCCGTTACGGCAGCTGGAACTACACGTCCATGGCCGATGATATCCTCCTGGCGCGGGAAACGGCCCTCCGTCTCAACGGGGCATGAGCTCCAGGATCGTCGTCGCGCACGTGATCACCAAGCTGGAGCTTGGCGGCGCCCAGCTCAACACGCTGCATACCGTCGAACACCTGGACGCGTCGCGCTTCGACGCCTGCCTGCTCAGTGGCCCGGGGGGGGTATTGAACAGCCGCTTGGCCGCAACGGACCGCTATTTCGAGATTCCCGCCCTGGGGCGGGAGATCCGCCCCGGCAAGGACATCCAGGCGTTGCTGCAGCTGCTGCGTTTGTTCCGCCGTCTCCGGCCGCAAATCGTCCACACCCATTCCTCGAAAGCCGGGATCCTGGGGCGGGCGGCCGCCCGCCTGGCGCGCGTCCCGGTCACGGTTCATACGGTGCACGGTTTTCCCTTCTCCCCGCAGCAGCCGTTTTTCCAGCGCCGTTTCTATCGCTGCGCCGAAAAGGCCTGCCGCCGGCTGACGGACCACTTCGTTTTCGTTTCCCGCTGCGACATGGAGCAGGCGCTCCGTATGAAGCTGACCCGATCGCCGCGGCCCGAAGGGGACGGCGATGATTTTTCCCTCATTCGCAGCGGCTTTTCCCTGGAAAAATTCCGGGTCCCGGGGGATGCGGCGGCTGCCCGGGCCAGGTTCAACCTGCCGCCAGGATGTTTCGTGTGCGGCACCATCGCCCCCTTCAAGCCGCAGAAAGGGTTGTCGCGCCTGGTGGCTGCCGCCGCCCAGGTCATCGCCGGCAACCCGAAGGTCTTTTTCCTCATCGCCGGCGACGGCGAGCAGCGGCCGCAGCTGGAGGCCGAGCTGCGGCGTCGCGGCATCGCGGCGAACTTTCGCCTGCCGGGATTCATCCGCGACGTGGAGAACGCCATGGACGCTTTCGACATCGGGCTTTCCACCGCCTTGTGGGAAGGACTGCCGCAGAGCCTGGTGCAGCTGCGCCTGAAAAAGAAGGCGATCGTGGCCAGCGACATCCCGGGCAACCGGGAGGTCGTCCGCCACGGGGAGAACGGTTTCCTGGTGCCCGGGAACGACACGGAGCGCTTCGCCGCGGCCATCCTCGAGCTGGCGGCGAATGCCGGGCTGCGGCGCCAACTGGGCGACTTCGAGGCCGAGGATTTCAGCGAGTGGTCGGCCGACGTGCTGGTGGCGCGCCAGGAGGAGTTGTACCAGCGGCTGGTGATCCGCAGCTGGACGCGGAACTGAGCGCGCCCGCGCCGCTGTCGCGCCGGCCGCTTAGGGGGAATTGCCGGACCCGATCCGGCATTTGCGGGCGGCGATCTTCCTCACCCCCCCGGTATTGGCGTTGCCGTGTCCGGATCAGGCCGGGCGCATGGCCCGCAGGTGGGCGACCCGCTCCTCGATGGGCGGATGGGTCGAGAACAGGGCCAGCAGGCTTTTGCCGCTCAAGGGCGAGACGATGAACAGGTGGGCGGTCTGCCGCGTGGCGCGCAACGGCAGGCGCTTGGAGTAAGCGCCTAATTTTTCCAGTGCCGAGGCCAGGCCCTGGGGATCGCCGGTCAGCCGGGCGGCGCCCTCGTCGGCCTTGTATTCCCGGGTGCGGGAAATGGCCATCTGGATGAGGCTGGCCGCCAGCGGCGCCAGGATGGCCATGGCCAGCAGCCCCAGGAAGCCGCCGCGGTCGTCGTCGTCGCGGCCGCCGGCGAACACGCCGAACCAGCGCGCCTGATAAGCGAGGAACATGATGGCCCCGGCCAGGGTGGCGGCCACGGTCTGCAGCAGCGTGTCGCGGTGGATCACGTGGGTCAGCTCATGGCCGATCACCCCCTTCAGCTCCGCCTCGTCCATCAGTTTCGTGATCCCGCGCGAAAGGGCGATCACCGCCTTGCCGGGATTGCGCCCGGTGGCGAAGGCATTGGGGGAATCCTGCTCGAAAACATAGATGGCGGGCATGGGCACCTGCGCCTTCTGGCAAAGCTCACGCACCATGGCGTGGATGCGCGGCGAGTCGCTCTCGGTCAGTTCACTGGCCCGGTAGGCCTTGAGGACGATTTTGTCGGAGAACCAGTAGGAGATGAAATTCATCACTCCGGCCAGGATCAGGGCGATCAGCATGCCCTGCTGGCCCCCAGCCGCGCCGCCGATGAAAAGCAAGATGCCGGTCAGGGCTCCCAGCAACGCCACCGTCTTCAATTTACTCATGCTTCGCCTCCGGGGTCTCCTGCACGAGGACCACCACTTTTTCGTTCTTTTTCATCAGCCACAGGTCTTCCCTGGCTTTTTTTTCCAGGGCCAGGGGGGTGGCGCGCAGCTGTTCGATTTCGCGGGCCAACCGGGCTTTTTCATTTTCCAAGGCCTGGATGGTCTGCTGCAAGGCATGGATCTGCTTTTTCGTTTTGACGATCTCCACGATGCCGCGGTCGCCGAAAACGAATGCCAGTATCAGGATGAACAGGAAAAAGGCCAGCAGCAAGGCGAGGCCGCGCGACTGCAGCAGCGAACTCTCCTTCTTCCTGCCGGCACCGTCTTCTCGTTTTCGGGGCTGGCGGATGGCAGACATGGGGATAAAATATCATAAATCCGGGCGGGAGGCAATCGCCTGCCGCCGCCTGGAACCGGCGGTGATCGCGTGCGGGCCCGGTGCGAAGATCGCAGGCGGAGGGCTCCGCAACTGCGCCGGAAATTGACAAGCCATCCGGATTGGTATAAAATTTTTTTCATGCAGGCGATCACCCCGGACCGGGCGCTTGCCGGGATCGCGGCTTTTTTTAGCGCGGTGGACGGACCCGGGCGGGAACAGAGAGGAGTCAATGGCGACGGACGAGGACAATGAGGGCATCGGCTACGTTCCGGACGAGGAAGATCTGGACGCGGAAGAGGCGAAAACCCCGGTAAAGAGCGTCCCGGAAGAGGCCGCCCACAAGAAAAAGAACGCAGCCAAGCGCGGAGCGCACCGCGCCGTCGATGCGGATGCGCAGTTGCGCAGCACCGCCGCCGAACGGGATGAATTCAAGGACAAGTACCTGCGCGGACTCGCCGAGATGGATAATTTCCGCAAGCGCATGAAAAAAGAGCGGGATGAATTCCAGAAGTATGTCCTGTTCGAGATCCTGCTTGACCTGCTGCAGATCTATGACAATCTGGAGCGGGCGCTGAAGTCCAAGACGGTCGAGCAGGACAAGGGGATCGTTTCCGGCGTGGAGATGATCCGCCGGCAGTTCCTGGACCTGCTGAAGAAATATCAAGTGCTTGAGATCGAGGCTCTGGGCCGGCATTTCGACCCCGCTTTTCACGAGGCCCTGAGCAAGGAGGAGCGGGAGGGCATCCGCCAGGCGGTGGTGGTGGAGGTCTACCAGAAAGGATTCATGTATCAGGACAAGCTGCTGCGACCGGCCCTGACCAAAGTGGCGATTCCCGTCGCCGCTCAGGCGGCGGGAGGCGAGGCCGAACCCTGATGGCCAAGAATATCGGCATCGATCTGGGCACGACCAATTCCTGCATCAGCTACCTGGAGGGGAGGGAGGCGCTGATCGTTCCCAACCCGGAGGGGGCCAGGGTCATCCCGACGGTCATCGCCCAGACAGCAGAAAAGAAACGCATCTTCGGCAACGCCGCCAAGCGGCAGATGATCACCAACAGCAAGAACACCATCTGGGGGATCAAGCGGCTCATCGGCCGCAAGTTCGACAGCATGGAAATTCGCGAGATCGCCCGGCGTGTCGGTTATGAGATCGTCGAGGCGGCCAACGGCGACATCAAGGTCAAGCTGGCCGACCAGACATACTCCGCCGAGGAGATCTCCGGCATGTTCCTGGGCTACCTGAAGGGCATCGCCGAGAACTACCTTGGCGAGCCCGTCTCCGACACCGTCATCACCGTGCCCGCTTTCTTCAACGATGCCCAGCGCCAGGCCACCAAGGTGGCCGGGGAGATCGCCGGGCTGAATGTCACGCGCATCATCAACGAGCCGACCGCGGCGTTGATCGCCTACCGGGAAAAGATCAAGAAGAACGGCCTGTACGCCGTGTATGACCTCGGGGGCGGGACATTCGATATCTCCATCGTCGAGGTCAACGGCGACATCTACAAGGTGGTCTCCAGCCTGGGCGACACCTTTCTGGGCGGCAGCGATTTCGACGCCCAGATCTGCGACTGGATCTTCCATGAAGTCGAGCGCGAGACCACGGTCGACCTGCGGGACAGGAAAGAGGTCGCGCAGCGGGTGATCCAGGTCGCGGAAAAAGCCAAGATCGAGCTCTCTTTCGACCAGGAAACCCTGATCTCGATCCCCTACCTGCACCATTTCAACGATGGTTCCAACTATCATTTCCAGAAGAAGCTGGTCCGCTCCCAGTTGGAGTCCAGCACCGCGGGTTTCATCGACCGTACCCTGGAGCTGATCCAGAAGTCGCTGGATGACATCCATGTCCAGCCCGAGCGGATCGAGCGCATCGTCCTGGTGGGCGGCCAGAGCCGCATGCCGCTCATTTACCAGAAGCTGAACGATTTCTTCGGCCGGCCCCCCGACATCCAGATCAACCCCGAGGAGGCGGTCGCCCAGGGCGCGGCGCTGCAGGCCGAGATCATCAAGGGCAAGGTGCGCGACCTGCTGCTGCTCGACGTCACGCCGCTCTCGCTGGGCGTGGAGACCAAAGGCGACAGCTTCACCAGGGTCATCGAGCGCAATTCCACCATCCCCACCAAGAAGTCGATGGTTTTCACCACCATCAGCGACAACCAGACGACGGTCAAGATCCACGTGCTGCAGGGAGAGCGGTCGACGGCCTCCGGCAACAAATCGCTCGGGTTCTTCAACCTGGTCGGCATTCCCCAATCCCTGAAAGGCATCCCGCAGATCGATGTCACTTTCGAGATCGACGCCAACGGCATCGTCCGCGTCTCGGCCCAGGACAAGACGACCGGCCTCAGCCAGAGCATGAAAATCCAGCCTTCGAGCGGCCTTTCCCCCGAGGAGATCGAGCGCCTCATTCAGGAGGCCAAGAAATACGAGGAGCAGGACAGGATGGAACTGCGACTGGCCAAGGCCAAGCTGCAGCTGAAAGAGGAATTGGAGACCGTCAAGTTCTATCACCAGCGTTTCATCGAAAAACTGAGCCCCCATGACGGGGCCGAGATCGATTCGTTGATCGGCCGCAGTGAAAAAGCCCTGGAAGGCAATGACCCCGACCAGCTGGAGAGCCTGCTGAAGAAGATGAAGAGTTTCCGCACCATGATCAATACCATCCTGACCGCCGAATTTTCCAAGTAACCGCCCATGGCCAAAAAGGACTACTATCATGTTCTGGGCGTCGCCCGCGACGCCAGCGCCGAAGAGATCAAGAAAGCCTACCGCAAGCTGGCCCTGCAGCACCACCCCGACCGCAATCGCGACAATCCCGAGGCCGAGGAAAGGTTCAAAGAAGCATCCGAAGCCTATTCGGTCCTGGGCAACAGCGAGAAACGGCAGATCTACGACCAGTACGGCGCCGAAGGCCTGCGCGCCGGCGGCGGCTCCGATTTCGGCTTTTTTGCCGATTCAATTTTCTCGGACTTCGGCGATATCCTCGGCGACATGTTCGGTTTCGGCGGGTCTTTCTCCGGCGGCCGGCAGCGCCGGGGCCCGCGCAAGGGGAGCGACCTGGGGCTGGAAGTGGCGCTGACCCTGGAGGAGTCCTTTCTCGGCATCGAGAAGGAGATCGAAGTGGAGCGCGAGCGCAACTGCGACGCCTGCGACGGCTCGGGGAGCGAAGCGGGGCACGATCCGGAAACCTGCCGCAAGTGCGGCGGCAGCGGCAGCGTCCGCGTCAGCCAGGGTTTTTTCTCCATGGCCACCAGCTGTTCCAGCTGCCGGGGCAGCGGCAGGGTCGTCACCCATCCCTGCCGCAAATGCCACGGCCAAGGGCGGCAGCGTGAAGGCAAGAAGATCAAGGTCAACTTCCCGGCCGGGATCGACGAGGGCAACCGCCTGCGCGTCAGCGGCGAGGGCGAGGGCGGCCGCCAGGGCGGCTCTCCCGGCGACCTGTACGTCATGGTGCGCATCCAGCCCGACAAGCGCTTCCAGCGCCACGGCCAGGACCTGCTGCTGACGCTGCCCATCAGCTTTTCCCAGGCTGCGCTCGGCGACCAGGTCGCCATCCAGACCTTCGAGGGCACGGAGAAGATCAAGATCCCGCCGGCCACCCAGAATGGCCACGTCCTGAAGATCAAGAACAAGGGATTCCACCAGGTCAATCGCTGGAGCCGCGGCGACCTGTTGGTTCAGGTCCAGGTGCAGACGCCCCGGCATCTCACCCGCCAGGAGACCGAGTTGTTCAAGAAGTTGCGCGAGCTCGAAGCCGGCAAAGGGCAGGCCCTGCTCGAAAACGACCTGGTCAATTAATGGCGGATCGGCGCTTCTTTTCCCCCCACGATATCGTCAATGGCCAGATTTGCATCGACGGCGACGAGTTCCACCATGTGGCCCACGTCATGCGCTATCGCCCGGGCGACGAACTGGAGATCGTCAACGGGCGCGGGCTCCTGGCCCAAGGCCGCGTCGCCGCCGTCCAGGGACGGGCGTTGCGCGTCGATATCCTGCAGGCGCAGGAGTTCCCGCCGCCGCCGCCGCGGGTGTTCATCGCCCCGTCGCTGACCAAGGGGCATGCCATGAACTGGCTGATCGAGAAACTGTGCGAGATGGGCGTCGATGAAGTGCGGCCGCTGCTGTGCCAGCGCACCGATGTCGCCTGGAGCCCCTCGCAGCTGCGGCGCTGGGAAAAGATGGCCGCCCAGGCCCTGAAAGTCAACCGCCGCTACTGGCTGACGCGCATCCTGCCGCCCGTCTCCCCGGCGACCCTCATCGCCGCCAGTGCCGGGGTGCCGGCCAGAATCCTGCTGGACATCGCCGGCCGGAGCCGGCTGGATCGCCCAGCCGCCTTCCCAGTCCTGGCCGTTGTCGGGCCGCCCGGGGATTTCAGCGAAGCCGAGAAAGAGCTGTTTTTTGCCGGCGGCTTTCAGCCGGTCCTGGTCAATGATGCCATTCTGAAGACCGAGACCGCGGCGCTCGCCGCCGCCGCCATTCTGAAAAATGATTGAATTGAAAGGGCAGATCGGCAAATACCGGATCCTGAGAAAGCTGGGCAGCGGCGGTTTCGGCACGGTTTACCTGGCCGAAGACACCATTCTCAAGTGCCAGCGGGCGCTGAAGATCCCCCACCGCACCAGCGCCCAGGCCGACAAGCTGCTGCAGGAGTCGGTGCTGCAGACCCGGCTGCTCGATCACCCGCACATCGTCAAGCTGCTGACCGTCGATATCATCGACCACATCCTGATCATGGTCATGGAATACATCGAAGGCACCGACCTGGAGAAGATCCTGGACCAGTCCAGCTCCCTGCAGGTCAAGTCGGCGCTGAAGTATTTCAAGCAGATCCTTTCGGCGCTCGCTTTCGCCCACCAGAAATCGGTGATTCACCGCGACATCCGCCCCTCCAATATCCTGATCAACCTGGACGATGACGTCAAGATCGCCGACTTCGGCACGTCGACGCTGCTGCAGGAAAAGCAGTTCGCCACCACCAAGATCGGTTCGCCGCCCTACATGGCCCCGGAACAGTTCGAGGGCAAGGCCGTCTTCGCGTCGGACATCTATTCGGCCGGCAGCCTTTTCTACGAGATGGCGACGGGTTTTCCGCCCATCGTCCTGGCCAACCCCATGGAAATATACAAGCGGGCCAAGGTCGGGCAATTCACGCCGTTGTCCCAAAAGAACTCCCTGGTGCCGCCGGAACTGAACCGCGTGATCATGAAAACCCTGGCCCCCGACCTCAAGGATCGCTATGCCCAGGCTCTCGACGTGCTGAGCGACCTGGAGCACATGTCCGACCGCAACCGCGACTACAGCAGCGAGATGAAGGATATCCAGAAACGCATCCAGGCACGCGAGAGCCGCACCGACTTCACCTGCTGGAACTGCCGCAAGGCCATGGGCCGCCGGGTGAAGGTCTGTCCCTATTGCGGCGAGGAGCAGTAGCCCCGATCTCTCCCGCTTCCCTCCCGGCTCTTGATTTGTCGGGCCGTTGCGGCGATAATGAAGAAAGGAGACCTCCATGGAACGGGAAGAATTGTTCAGGAAGATCAGCATCGGCAACGACAAAAAAATGGTGCTGCTGGTGCTCGACGGCCTGGGCGGCCTGCCGCGCGACGGCCGCACCGAGCTGGAGACGGCCCGCACGCCGAACCTCGACCTGCTGGCTGCGGAGAGCGAGCTGGGATTGAGCCATCCCATCGCCCCGGGCGTCACCCCGGGAAGCGGGCCGGCCCACCTGTCGCTTTTCGGCTATGACCCGCTGAAGTACGAGATCGGCCGCGGCATCCTCGAGGCGCTGGGCGTGGGCATTGAGGTCAACGCCCGCTCCGTCGCCGTGCGCGGCAATTTCGCCACCCTGGAGAACGGGCGCATCAGCGACCGCCGCGCCGGCCGCATTCCCACGGAGAAGAACCGTGAGCTCGTCGCTTTGCTGAACGAACGCATCCGGACGATCGAGGATGTGCAGGTCCGGCTCTATTCGGGCGAGGAGCACCGTTTCGTCCTGGTCCTGACCGGCGACGACCTGGACGACCGGCTAAGCGACGCCGATCCCGAAGCCAGCGGGCTGCCGCTCAAGTACGCCGAGGCCGCTGATGAAGCCGCCGCCCGCACGGCGCGCATCGTCAACCTGTTCATCGACCGCCTGGGCGTTGAACTGGCGGGGCAGCACCCGGCCAACACCTGCCTGCTGCGCGGCTTCGCCAAGTATCCGGCCATCCCATCCATGGGCGGCCTGTTCAAGCTGAAGGCGGCGGCCATCGCCGTTTACCCGATGTACAAGGGGCTGGCCCAATTGGTGGGCATGGACGTGCTGGCGACCGGCCGCTCCATCCGCGACCAGGTGGCGACGCTCAAGCAGCGCTACGCCGACTTCGATTTCTTCTTCCTGCACGTCAAGAAGACCGACTCCTGGGGCGAGGACGGCGATTTCGCCCGCAAGGTCGAGGTGATCGAGGAGTTCGACCATTGGCTTCCCGAGATCCTCGAGCTCACGCCGGACGTACTGGCCGTCACCGGTGACCACTCCACCCCGGCCCTGATGAAAGGCCATTCCTGGCATCCCAACCCGGTGCTGCTCAAGTCGCCTTTCCAGAGACGGATGCCCGCTGACGCCCGGATGGTGGACGCCTTTGCCTGCGGCGCGCCCGCCGGCGCGGAGGGCCCAGCCTGCGGCAGGGTCTCCGTGAGCGCTCCGGCGGCAACGTTCAGCGAAACGGCCTGCGCCCGGGGCGTGCTGGGCCACATCCGCGCCATGGATGTCCTGCCGCTGATGATGGCCAACGCCCTGAAGTTCAAGAAATTCGGAGCCTGACGCCATGCCGTACCTGAGCCTCGATGTCGGCGAGCTGGAGACCAACTGCTACCTGTTCCACGAAGAGGCCGGCCGGGAATGCCTGGTCATCGATCCCGGCGCCGAGGCGGAGAGGATCATGGCGCTGATCGAGGAACGGGCGCTCCTGCCGCGGGCGGTCGTCCTGACCCACGGCCATCCCGATCATGCCGGCGCCGCGGCGACCCTGATGGACCATTACCGCATCCCGCTCTGGCTGCATGCCGCGGACGAGGAACTGATGCGCTCCGAGGCCGGTCGCGCCCTGGCCGCCATGTTCGGCGTCGGGCCGCTGCCCGCTGCCGGGCGCCTACTGCGGGAAGGCGATGCCCTTGCCTGCGGGGCATTGGCACTGAACGTCATGCACAGCCCCGGCCATTCCCCCGGCTCCCTCCTGTTTCATGGCCAGGGGCTGCTGTTTACCGGCGATACCCTGTTCCGCGGCGACGTGGGGCGCTGCGATCTTTCCGGCGGTGACGGAAAAGAGTTGCGGCATTCCCTGGCCAGGATCAGGGAACTGCCGGCGCACACGGTCATTTTGCCCGGCCATGGCCCGGCCAGCGTCCTGGAGCTGGAACTGAGGGAAAACCCCTACCTGGGAGCATGACCGGCCCGTCCTCCCCGCCATCGCCGCTGGAGCAGTTCCTGCAGTACGCCGAATACGAAAAAGGCTTCGCGGCCAACACCATCCTTTCCTATCGCCGCCAGCTGGAGAAATTCTTCGCCTATCTGCAGCGGCGGCGGCTGGACTGCCTGTGCCTGGACGAGAAGGACATCCTCGATTTCATCCGCCATGAGGGGGGCAAGGGAGGCAGTGCCTCGTC
This sequence comes from uncultured Clostridia bacterium, assembly GCA_964562095.1. Taxonomy (GTDB): domain Bacteria; phylum Acidobacteriota; class Aminicenantia; order UBA2199; family UBA2199; genus UBA2199. The sequence goes on from CAZLSH010000001.1 coordinate 73,048, forward strand.
GCAGGCCCATCTGATATCGGTGCTGAAGAGCTTATACCGCTTCCTGCAGCAGGACGACCTGATCGCGGCGAGCCCGGTATCCTCCGTTTCGCTGCCCAAGAAGTGGGCCCGGCTGCCAAAGTACCTGTCGCTGGAGGAAGTGGTGCGCCTGCTGGAGGCGCCCGACGCCGCCACGGTCCTTGGCTGCCGGGACAAGGCCATCCTGGAGCTGATGTATGCCACCGGTTTGCGCGTTTCCGAGGTGGCCCAGCTGAAGGCGGCCGACGTCTACCTTCACGAGGGCTTTCTGCGCGTGCGCGGCAAGGGAGGAAAGGAACGGGTCGTGCCTTTCAGCGACGTCTCACGCGATTGCCTGCGGGCCTACCTTGATGTCAGCCGGGCTGTACTGGCCGGCGCCGGCGGGCCGCTGACGCTTTTCGTCAATTACCAAGGCGTGGCGTTCAGCCGCCAGGGGCTGTGGAAAATGATCGGGGGCTACGGGAAAAAGGTCGGCCTCTCCGCACGCCTGACCCCGCACGTGCTGCGGCATTCGTTCGCCACCCACCTGGTGGAAAGGGGGGCCGACCTGCGCTCGGTGCAGATGCTGCTCGGACACTCCTCGATCACCACCACCGAGATCTACACCCACCTGGCCAAGGATCAGCTGAAGCGCGTCTACGACCAGTTTCATCCGCGCGGGAAAAGAAAACAGGGCGGATGATGGAAACGGTGCCGCCCCTGCGGGGATCTTCAGAACCTGAAATACAGGGTGAGATAAGCGTATAGGTCCGCCGCGGATTTTTCTCCGTTTTCCGGCGTGTCATAAAAGACGTACTTGAGGTTGGGAATGACCTTCACGTTCTCGTTCAGCGACCAGCCGAGGCCGGCCAGCAGCACGTTGGCTTTCTCATTGTCGGCCATGGGGATGTAAGCGATCCTGCTGCCCGCGGGCTGGGGGTCGAGCAGGCGGTCGAAGCGCCCGACCAGCTCCAGCTTCGGGCTGAGCTTGCAGACGCCGAAAAACGAGATGAACTTCAGGTCCGCGCCGTAATCGCCGAGGTCGGCGTGGCGGTAGCCGAAGTTGAGCCCGGTCCGGCCCCAGTCCCCCCGGACGCCGGTGAAGGCCTGGAAAACATTGACCGAGCTGCCCGGGCCGGTATCGGTGTAATCGGCGTACAACTCGAGGAACAGGGCCTTTGTGGGCTGGAAATTCAACCGGCCGTAAACCGCTTTTCCCCGGCCGAGCTCCGATTTCAGGCCGTCGCCGTTGCCGAAAATGACTGTGTAGGTCAACCGCTGCCTGGCGTCCAGGGCGCCTTTCAGGCCCACGCCGAAATCGCGGGAATTGCCGAAGCGGAACAGGTCGATGGGCGTCTTCTCCATGGGCCGAAAGCCCCAGTATTCGTCCAGATTGTCATACAGGGGGGTGCCGATCAGTCCCAGCATCAGGGTATGTTTCCCGAGCCTGTGGGCGAGATATGCATCCTTGATGAAGGGCACGAGGGTGGTCGCCGTCTTGAAGTCGCCCGGGCTGTTCGCTTCCAAACGGAAGCGCATGGATATTTTGGGGGTTAGCGTGTTATCGTAGGTGAAATATACGCGGCGCAGCCAGAAGCCGTTGAACTTCTCCAGAGCTTCGTTGTGCTGGCCGAGAACATAGTAGTAATCGCCGAAGATCAATCCCGAGAGCTTGCCTTCGCCCATCAGCCCGATGGCGCCGGCGGCCGTCATGAAAACGGCCATGAGCAGGATCGCCTGGTAGCGTTTCATGTCTTTCTCCTAGTTGGCTGCCGCCGGTCACTCGCCGATGCGGGCGATGGCCCGAGCGGTCTTGGCAGCGGTCAGGCCGATGTAACCGGCCTCGGGGACGAATTTCTGCCCCTCCTGCAGGACCCATCTCAAAAATGTCCTGACCAGCGTGCTTTTCGGACGCCCCTTGCAGACCAGGTAGAGGTCGCGTGCCGGGGGGCTGGGATACCTGTCCGCGGCGATGGCGGCGGTGATGGCGTTGCGGTCGCCGTAAAAATTCTCGTCCTTGTCCAACGTGCCGTTGCCGTTCAGGTCGATGGGCAGGATGGCGGTGCCGGTCATGGGCTTCAGCGTGCCGGCATCGTAGGCGTAATTGACGTTGTTGAAGCCGACGCCCAGCGCGTCCTTGCGCACCGCTTCGTTCAGCCCCGGGTCGCCGAAGACGCCGATGCCCAGCAGGTCTTCCTGTTTTTTGCCCAAAAAGAGGGCCCAGGTCTCCGCCGCGCCGCAGGAATCCGAACGCGTATAGGCATGGACCTGCAGGTCGCCTTTCCCTCCCAGGAGCTCGTTCCAGGTCGGCGGCTCCTCGCGCAGCCAGATGCGGGCAAGCGCAGGGCGCTGGATCCCCTTTTTCATGATCTGGCCGAGCAGCGGATGGTTGCGGTTGATGACCGGGACCACGGCATCCTTGGTGACCGGGATAAACCAGGCGCCCTTCTGGATTTCGACCGGGTAGATCTCGCGGGAAACCATGCCGATGTCCACCATGCCGGCCAGCGTGTCGGCGATCCCCTTCCCGGCTCCGCCTGCCGAAATATCAAAGCGGACGCCCGGATGCAGCCTGCGGAATTCCTCGGACCACTTCACCACCATCGGATAGAGCGCCCAGGCGCCGGAGATGGTGATCGTCCCCTTCAGTTCCGCGGCCGGGATTGTCCCGGCCGGCAGGGGCCGGGAACTGAACAGGGCCAGCAGGGACAAGAGGAGCAGTGCGGAAATGATTTTTCTCATTTGTGTTGCCTCCACGTGCGAAATAACTCTGAATGCGGCCAATGGGCTACAATCATAGTACAATAATAATACAAATAATTCATTTGTCAATAGTTGAGTGAAAAATTGGAAAGAAGCGGCGAAAGGAGTCAATTGTATTTCAAGGAAATTTGGTCTACAATGGCGGCGAGGTGATTCATGGAGCGAACCTTGGCCATCATCAAGCCCGACGCGGTTCAGCGCCAGCTGGTCGGGGTGATCATCTCCGAGATCGAAATGAACCGCTTCGCCATCCGCGCCATCCGCGCCCTGCGGCTGAGCGCCGAGCAGGCCGCCCGCTTTTACCAGGAGCACCTGCAGAAGCCTTTTTACGAGAGCCTCGTGGCCTATATGTCCTCGGGGCAGATTTTTTCGCTGGTTCTGGAACGGGATGACGCCGTCGAAGAATGGCGGCGGCTGATGGGTCCGACCGATCCCGCCCAGGCCGGACCGCTCAGCTTGCGCCGGCGCTTCGCCATCGACATCCAGCGCAACAGCGTTCACGGGGCCGACTCGCCGGCGACAGCGGCGCGGGAGATCGATTTTTTCTTTGGAGAGGGGGCATGAAAAGTTTCCAGATCCGCAGCAAGATGGTCAGCGGCGTGGCGGTCCTTTATTTGAAAGGCCACCTGGACGCTCATCAGGTGGGACGCTTCGAGAAGGAGCTCATGCGCGTCATCCGCGAGAACCATTTCAATATTCTGATCAACGGCCAGGAGCTGAATTACATCACGTCGGCCGGCATGGGCATCATCATGGGGTATATCGACGAGGTTCGCGAAAAGGGCGGGGACATCAAGCTGTGTGCGCTGAACGAACGGGTGCATGAGACCTTCGACCTGGTGGGTTTCACCGAGATCTACGATTTCGTCGCCGACGAGCAGGCCGCCATTGAAAAATTCAGCCGCATTCCCTCCCAAGCCTGATTTTTCGCTCACCATCCTGTCGCAGACCCAGCTGTTGAAGATGGTGGTCGAACTGACGCGGCATATCGCCACCCTGTCCCAGTTTCCCCTCAAGGAAGCGCAGAAGATCTCGCTGGCCATCGATGAGGCCGTGACCAACGTCATCAAGCATTCCTACCGCAACCGGGCCGGGGGCGAGATCCGCATCGAGTTTTTCCTGGCCGCCGCCGGCCTGCGCATCCGCATATTCTACCGCGGGCTGGCGCCCGACATCTCCAGCGAAGAGGTGAACATCGGGCGCATGATCAAGAAAAAAAGGAAAGGCGGCCTGGGCGTCAAGCTGATGAAGACCATCATGGATGCGGTCGTTTACTCGAGCGTCGACGGCGAGCATTGCTGCGAGATGATCAAGTGGCGGACAGCGAAGTAAAACGGCTGCAGAAGGAGCTGCAATTCAAGAAGCTGCAGCTGAACTCCATCCACGAGCTCTCCTCGGCCATGCAGACGCAATTCGACATCGACCATGTCGTCCGGATTTTCTTTTCCTCGCTCATGGCGCCGCTGGGCCTGTTGCGCACTTTCTTCTTCGACCGCCGCCAGGACTTGTTGCGCAAGCGCGGCTTCGCCCTGAACGAGGGGGAGGCGCAGCTGCTGAAGAAAAAACTGTCCCGCGCCCTGGCCGGCGGGGACTGCGTGGAGGTGGACACGCTGCCGCCGGCCCTGGACGACCTGAAAAAGCTGCTGCAGGCGAGGCGCATCGCCTACCTGCTCAATGTCGCCGAAGGCAAAAAAAGGCCGATCATCCTGGGATTGGGGCGCAGGTTCAACCGGCGCGAGCTGGAAGCGGAAGATTTCGAGTTCGCCTGCATCCTGTCGCGCTTCATGCTGATCGAGCTGGACAACATCCGCTACCTGGCGCAGATCGTCGAAAAGCAGAAGCTGGAGCACGAGATGAAGATCGCCCGCGGCATTCAGCTTTCGCTGCTGCCCCAGGCGCTGCCGGCGCTGCGCCACTATGACCTGGCGGTCATCTACGAACCGATCCGCGAGGTCGGCGGCGACTACTACGATATCCTGAAGAAAAGGAAGCACATCCAGCCGCTGGTGCTGGCCGACGTCGAGGGCAAAGGCCTGGCCGCCGCCCTGCTGGCCGCCTCCTGCCAGGCCGTTTTTCATTCCATGAACGAACTGTACCTCTACAAACCGGCCGTTTTCCTCGCCAAGGCCAACGCCTTCATCCACGAGATCACGCGCGGCAACCGCTTCATCACCCTGTTCTGGATGCTGCTCAACGACGATGTCCCGGCGCTGACCTATGTCAATGCCGGGCACTGCGCCCCCTTTCTGGTCGGCGCCGACGGCGTGCGCAGGCTGGATGCCGGCGGACTGCTGCTCGGATTCAGCGCCGACAACTCCTACCAGGAGCAGACCGTTGCGCTGAAGAGCGGCGACCTGGTCTGCGCCTTCACCGACGGCGTGTTCGAGGCGCAGAATCCGGCGGGCGTCGAGTTCGGCGAGCAGGCCATCGCCGAGTACCTCCAGGCCCAGCGCCGCCTCGGTGCCCGGGAACTGGGCGATGCGCTCTACCGGAAAATAAAAAGCTTCATCGGCAATGGGACGTTGCGCGATGACTTCACCGTTCTGATCGCCAAAGTGCGCTGAAAAGGGGAAAAAATGAATACTGTCGTGCTGGGGCTGCAATGGGGGGACGAGGGCAAGGGCAAGGCCATTGATTTCCTGGCCGGAGACTTCGACGTGGTCACGCGTTTCCAGGGCGGGCACAACGCCGGGCATACCGTCTATTACCAGGGGCAAAAGGTCGTGCTGCACGTGCTGCCCTCGGGGATCTTCTACCCTGACTGCCTGGCGGTGATCGCCTCCGGCGTGGTGGTGCAGCCGCTGCAGCTGGTCGATGAGATCCGCCAGGCCCGCTCGCTGGGCCTGACGCTGGACAACCTGGCCCTTTCCGCCCACGCGCCGCTGATCCTCCCTTTTCACCAGCAGCTGGACGTCGTCTTCGAGGATTCCCGCTATCAGCGCATCGGCACGACCCGCCGCGGCATCGGCCCGGCCTACGAGGACGTCGTCGGCCGCCGCGCCCTTTTCGTCGGCGATCTGCTGCGCGAAAACTCGTTCCGCGGCAAGATCTCCCGCCTGGCCGAATACTATAACCGGCTCTTCGCCGCCTACGGCCACCCGGCCGAGGACTTGGAAGACGCCATCCAGCGCTACCTGGAAGCCGGGGAATTCCTCCGGCCCCACGTGACCGACACCGCCCGGCTGCTGCGCGAATCCTGGCAGGCGAAAAAGAAGATCCTCTTCGAGGGGGCCCAGGGTAGCCTGCTGGACATCCACCTGGGGACCTACCCCTTCGTGACCTCTTCCAACACCACCATCGCCGGCGTATTTTCCGGGACCGGGCTCTCGCCCAAGGCGGTCGACCGCGTGGTGGGAATCTCCAAGGCGTATGCCACGCGCGTTGGCGAAGGGCCCTTTCCCACCGAATTGAAGGACGATTTCGGCGCCATGCTGCGCGCGCGCGGCAATGAATTCGGGGCGACCACCGGGCGGCCGCGGCGCGTCGGCTGGCTCGACCTGGTCGCCCTGAAGCACGCGGTGCAGATCAACGGCGTCGACGATATTTTCCTGACCAAGCTCGACGTGCTCGACGACGTGGCCGAGATCCGCGTGGCCACCGCCTACGAGGTCGACAACGAGCGCAGCGATGCGTTTCCCTGCCACGCCGAGGCGCTGGACCGCGTTGCGCCGGTCTACCAGGCGCTGCCGGGGTGGCAAAAAGAACTGGGCGCCATCGAGCGCGCCCGGGACCTGCCCAAGGCGGTGCGCTCCTACCTCGATTTCATCGAAAAATTCACCGGGGCGCACATCCGCTACCTTGGGGTCGGCGGCGAACGCCGGCAGACGATCGAGATCAAGGACTGACAAATCGATAATCGCTTTGAGGTTCGACGTTCAAAGTTGAAGAAAAAAAGGCAAAAGGCAGAAGTAAAAGGACAAGAGTGAAGACCGATCCATTGGTGTACATGAAAAAAAGAGACTTAAATCAGGATCCGATTATTGTCTGTTGTAGGAAATTATTCTAACTACAATACAGCAATACCCTTATTTCTACGGCTAACATTGGCCGCCGTTAAACGAAGGGAATTTCAAGCCCGGATTATTTTTTTTTGGCCTTGGCTTTGGGTTTTGCTTTGGGCTTGGCTTTTGCCTTCGCGGTCTTGGCGGTCTCCGCCTTGCTCTTGCGCTTCATGTCCATGGCATGAGCCTTCTTGTAGCTCTGGATGTCCTTGAAGCGACCCTTGGCGTCGCGCACGGCGTAGAGCTTTTTCCCCTTCGAGCTTCTCATGACCGTTCTTTTGACTGGCATCCGTTCACCTCCGCCCACCCTATAGCATGCTGAAATTGCAATGTCAATTTTTGCGCGTCCGCATGCACCGCTTTTCCGGATCGAACCGGGTACGATTCAAAAACAGATTCGTTCTTACCCTTTGAACCTGTCCAGGGCCAGCAGCAGCAGCCTGGCGGCGCGCTCGAGCTTGGGCGCCTCGATGACGTAGGCCAGGCGCACCTCGTCCTTGCCGCGGCCCAGGGTCTTGTAGAAGCCCTCCCCCGGGGCGACCATCACCGTCTCGTTGTTGTCGCTGAACTCGTTGAGCAGCCAGCGGGCGAAAATCTCGCCGTCCTGGATGGGCAACTTGGCCATGACGTAGAAAGCCCCTTCGGGCTTGTGCAGCACGATGCGCGGATGCGACGTCAGCACCGAGCACAGGATGTCGCGGCGGTTCTGATACTCGGCCATGACGCCCTCAAAGTAGTCGTGGGGCAGCTCGTAGGTGCCGATGGCCCCGATCTGCTCCAGCGTGGGCGGGCAAAGGCGCGCCTGGGCGAACTTGGTGATGCCCTTCATCACCTCGTCGTTGCGCGAAATGACGGCGCCGATGCGGGCGCCGCAGGCGGAGTAGCGCTTGGAGATGGAATCGACGACGATGACGCGGTCCTCCAATCCCTGCAGCTGCAGCACGCTGAAATGGGCCTTGCCGTCGTAGATGAATTCCTTGTACACCTCGTCGGCGATCAGGAACAGATCGTGCTTCCTGACGAATTCGCCGATGGCCTTCAGTTCGTCGGGGGTGTAGACGGTGCCGGTGGGGTTGTTCGGCGAACAGAGGAGGATGGCGCGCGTGCGGGGGCCGAGCTTCTGTTCGAACTCGCTGATGGCGGGCAAATGAAACCCGTTCTCGGCCCGGGCGGTCACGGGAACGAGCTTGAGGCCGCACTGCGAGGCGTAGCCGCTGTAATTGGTGTAGAAGGGCTCGGAAACGATGACCTCGTCGCCGGGATCGCCGACGGCGTTGAAGGCGAAGGCGATCGCCTCGCTGCCGCCGGTGGCGATGACGATGTTTTTGATCTCGAGCTGGATCTGGAAGTATGCGAAATAGTGGACCATGGCGGTCTTGAGCGCTTCGAGTCCGTCGGAGGGGCCGTAGGAGAGAACCTTCTCCTCATGGTCGTAGATCTTTTGAAAGAAGACCTCCGGCGTGTGGATGTCCGGCTGGCCGATGTTCAGGTGATAGACGGTCGTGCCGCGCTTTTTGGCGGCGTTGGCGATGGCGGTCAGCTTGCGGATCGGCGACTCCTGGATGCTCTGGGCGCGCTGGGAGATGTTCATCGTTCCTCCTGGATGGTTAAGGTCGAAATTATAGTCTCATTTTCATCGCAAATCAATGAAGCGTGGCAAGAAGTTGTTCGATGTTCGAAGTTCGAGGTTCGCTGCAGAAGAAAAAAGAAAATGGAAAAAAGCACTCCTAGGGCCTTCCACTTCTTTTTCCTTAAAGGGTCCGTATTCCGCAGCTGCGTCCGCCAAGAGCCCTGTTCTTCAACGTCGAACATCGAACGTCGAACCTGGTCAATAAATTTCTCGTCACTCGTCACTTGTCACCCGTCACTGAGTGCTATATCATGGCCTCGTGAGTGGACAAACGGACAAGCCATGGATCCTGGAGCGGCAACTGGGTGAATTGCGCTCCGAGCTTGCGGCCGAGGGATTTCGCGACTACGTCGCCCGCCAGGTCTTCCAGTGGGTTTACTGCAAGAACAGCCAGGACCCGTCGGCGTGGAGCAATATCGCCAAAGCCGGCCGCGAGAAGCTGGCCGGCCTCTATGATTGGAGCCTGCGGCCGGTGCTGCAGCGGCAGGGCGACGCCAGGGAGGCGCGCAAGCTGCTGCTGCTTTTGCAGGACGGCCAGAAGATCGAGTCCGTGCTGATACGGGAAAAGGGCCATCATACTCTTTGCCTCTCGAGCCAGGCGGGCTGCCCGCTGGCCTGCGCTTTCTGCGCCACCGGCGCCATGGGCTTCCGCCGCGACCTGAGCGCCGGGGAGATCGTCAGCCAGGTGCTCTCCCTGAAGCAGGAGCTCGCCGATCCGGCCGGCCGGCTGAACCTGGTCTTCATGGGCATGGGCGAGCCGCTGCTCAACTACGGCAACCTGGCCCGGGCCCTGCGCGTCATCACCGAGCCCGATGGGTTGAACATCTCGCCCCGCCATGTCACCGTTTCCACGGCGGGCATCCTGGAGAGCCTGGTGGAACTGGAGCGCGATTTCCCGCAGGTAAAGATCGCCTTCTCGCTCAATGCCCCCGACCCGCAGCTGCGCGCCGAGCTGATGCCGGTCTCGCGCCGGCACAGCCTGGACGGCCTGCTGGCCCATTTTCGCGGCCACAAGCGCCGCCAGCGCGTCACCTTCGAGTACGTGCTGCTGGCCGGGGTCAACGACTCGCCGGCGCAGGCCCGGCAGGTGGCGCGGCTGCTGCTCGGCATCCCGGCCAAGGTCAACCTTATCCCCTACAACCCCAACCTCGGCATGCCGTTCCGGCGGCCGGACGAGGGCGCGGTGGAAAAATTCCGCTCCATCCTGCTGGAGAGGGGGATGACCGTGGTCACCCGCTGGTCCAAGGGGCAGGAGACCCGCTCGGCCTGCGGCCAGCTGGCCGTGGGCGGTTTATCTTGTTGATTTCCGCCTCATTCGGTTATATAATATAATATCCGGGATCTGATGAAATCAAAACTTCAAAAACTCAAGGGAACCTGTATCGGCATTGCCGGCTGCGGCGGCCTGGGCTCCAACTGCGCCGTGGCCCTGGCCCGCGCCGGGGTCGGCCGCCTGGTCATCGCCGATTTCGACGTCGTGACCATGGAAAACCTCGACCGCCAGTACTATTTCCTGGACCAGGTCGGGCGGAAGAAGGTCCAGGCCCTGCACGAGACCCTGCTGCGGATCAATCCCGATATTGCCGTGGAAACACACGATCTGCGCCTGGGCCCCGGGGAGATCGCCCAGGTTTTCAGGAATTGCCGGCTGATCATCGAGGCCTTTGACGGCGCCGAAATGAAACGGATGATCATCGAGACGGTCATGGAGCATTTTCCCGACAAGTTCATCATCGTCGGCTCGGGACTGGCCGGCTACGGCGGCAACAACGAGCTGCGCACGCGCCGCCTCGGCAACCTGTTCATCTGCGGCGATGAGGCCAGCGAAGTTTCCGTGGAGCGGCCGCCCCTGGCGCCGCGCGTGGCCGCGGTGGCGGCGCTGCAGGCCAACCAGGCGCTGGAGATCGTCATGGACGACATGGAGCCGGCCCGGGGCGATGACGTATGGGACGAGTGAGCGGGGGACGGGAATGAAAATCATCCTGAACAACAACGAAGTCAGCATGGCGGGAGAATCGTTCAGCGTCCGCGAGCTGCTGGCCCTGATGAAATTCACCTTTCCGCTGATCGTGGTCAAGATCAACGGCCGCCTGGTCAGGAAAGAGGACTACGAGCGGGTTTTCGTCGGCGACGGCGACAGCGTCGAGGCCATTCACCTGATCTCCGGGGGCTGAAAGGAATTTCCCGAGCATTCGTGACGAGTAACACGTGACGCGTGACGCGTAAGAAATAAAATTCCAAATCCCAAGCACCAAATCCCAAATAAATTCCAATTTCCAAATTCCAATGTTCCAAACAAAGGCACTATCGGCTTCTTGTTCTTTGTTTTAGTCATTTGGTCATTGGTGTTTGGAGCTTGTTTGTTATTTGGTGCTTGTGATTGGGAGCTTTATTCTTGCCGTCTACCGTAAACCGATTTCATTTCATGCCCGAAAACCGTCTGCCGAGCTCACGACTTCTTCAACGAACCAGATCCTGGCACTTGCGCCAGCGCGATACGAAAAACGCCTCGACGTCCTTTTCCTTGTAAGGCCGGCCCAGGAACGTGTGTTTGCAGCCCATGTAGGCGGCGCACTCGAAGGGCTTGACCTCGTGGATGAGGCATTGCCCCTGTTCGGAGAGAAAGACGCAACGCCCCGCCTCACTGGCGTAATAGTCGGGGACGACCGAGCCGGGCGCGGCCAGGAAGCGCTTGGCCTTGATCTTGGCCGGGGCCAGGAATTGGACGTGGCCGTCTCGGCTCTTGGCCGGAATGCGCACCAGGTAGTTCCGGATGAGCTCCGTTGTTTCGATCTTCAGGAAGTCGGCGATCTTCTTCACGTCGGCGGGAACCAGCCGGCCGGGATCGCGGCGGCAGGCGCTGATGCATTTCTCGCAAGCGCAGGACTCCATGTCACCCTTGTCTCGCCGTATCGGGGTCCAACTGGCGGCGCAGTCCCAGGATCGTGTCCAACTGGCGGTTCGCCGCCTGCTCGCCGCGGCGGATGATCTCGGCCGGGCGGTAGAACTCGAACATCCTGAAATCCGCTGTGTCGACGTGGATGGTCGCGTCGGGGGCGTCGTTGCGCAGCCGGGCCATGACCAGCTTCTCCTGCATGACCTCGATGGTGGCCAGGATCGTCTCGACCAGGTTGGGCTCCTTGCCGGAACCGCCGCTGAGCAGTCTGCGGCTGAAGTAGTCGTCGAGGCGGGCGATCAGGGGCTTTTCCCTGCCCGGGCGTTCGGGAGACTGGCTCCGCTCCCGCAGCGGCGAGATGACGTTGACGGCGATGGTGAAGGCGGCGCCGTTCTTTTTCAGCGCGTCGACCGGCACGGGATTGACCAGGCCGCCGTCCACGAGGAAGCGATCATCCCAGGCGACGGGCTTGAAGATGACCGGAACCGAGATGGAGGCCCGCACCGCCCGCGCCAGGCTGCCGCGGTCAAGAGCGACCTCGAGGCCGCGGCGGACATCGGTGGCGATGCAGACGAACGGCTTGTTCAGGCTTTCGATGGCCGCGCTCCCGAAGATGCCGTCCAGGAAACCCTGGATGCGCTTCTCCGAGACGAGCCCCGAGCTGCTCGGGCGTGCCGCCAGGTACTGGGAGAGGTTGGCGTTCTCGAAACCCAGCGCGAACTCTTCCACGGCGTCGATATCGCCCTGCAGGCAATACAGGGCGCCGACCAGGGCGCCGATGCTGGTGCCGGCAACCAGGTGCGGGACGATGCCGTGCCGCTGCAGGACCTTGAGCACGCCGATATGGGCCAGCCCCTTGGCCCCGCCGCCGCCCAGGGCAATGCCGGTTTTCATCGCGCTTTTCCCGCCCGTTCCACGCGGCGCAGGAAGCGCCTCAGGTTCAGGCCGCAGACCCGGCGCACTTCGCTTTCCCCGAACCCCCGGCGGCGCAGTCCCGCCGCCAGGGCGGGATAATGAGCGGCATTTTTCAAATCAACGGGGGTGGAGGCGATGCCGTCGAAATCGCTGCCCAGCCCGACGCAGCCGATGCCGCCGAGGGCGGCGATATGGACGACATGGTCGATCAGCTCGTCGAGGAAGACCCGCTCGTTGCCCTGCACCGCCTTGCGGAAGTACTCCCATTCGAGGTCACTGAGGGACTTCGGATCGTCCTCCCGGCCGCGCGAACGGGCGTTCATCTCCTTTTCGCAGCGGGAGAAATTCTCCTCGATCTGCTCGTAGACGCGGCGGCGGATGAAAGCCGGGTGAAAGTTGACGCCGATGAAGCCGTTGCCGGCGGCGATGGCGCGGATCAGGTCGTCGGGCAGGTTGCGCGGAACGTCGCACAGGCTGCGGGCATTGGAGTGCGAGGCCAGCAGCGGGGCATCCACCGCCTGCAGCACGGCGCGCGCCGTGGCGTCGGAAACGTGGGAAACGTCGATGGCCATCCCCGTTCGCTCCATCTGCCGGACGATGCGCTTCCCCAGGGCGCTCAATCCCCGCAGGCGCGGGGCGTCGGTGGCGGAGTCGGCCCAGTCGGTGTTGCGGCCGTGGGTCAGGGTCATGCCGCGCACCCCCAGGGAGCGGAACACGGCGAGGATCTCCAGGGAGTTCTCGAGCGCATGCCCTCCCTCCAGGAAGACCCAGGCGGCCAGGCGCCCGGACGCGACCGCCTGGTCCATCTCGGCCACCGAGGAGACCTTGACGGCCAGTCCCGGGGCGAAGACCTTCGTTTCCAGCGCCTGCAGAACTTCCAGCCCGCGCTTCAGGGCACGGTGCGGGGCGAAGAGCGGGTCAACCCAGACGGCGAAGACCTGGGCCTTGAGACCGCCGCGGCGGGCCTTGCCCAGGTCGACATGGGCGGGGCTGCGGCGGAATCCCCAGGCTTTGTCGGCCAGGACGGTGGCCGTGTCGCAATGGGCGTCAAAGACGAACAGCTCCCGGGCCGAGCCGGGGTTTCGCTCATTCCTCATGCCGGGATTCTATACCATTTCGCCGGTGCGTGAAAGCAGGGTCGCGGCCACCGCCCGGAACCGGGCCGGGAAAAGAGAGATTGCAGCCGAAAAACGCGGCGGTTCATTGACAAACCTCCGCTTTTGCATATAATACCTATTGGTGAGAGAAAAATGAGTTCAACGGTTTTGATCATCATCTTCGTGGTCGCCCTGATCGTTTCCCTGGGATTCCTGTTGCTGGTCATCACCCTGGTGCCGGCCATTCAGCAGCTCAAATCGCTGCTGCTGGACCTTGAAAAAACGTCCGTTGAAGTGCGCGACCTGGCCCGCGAGGCCAAGCGCCTCGGCGCTATGGCCGAGGACCGGCTGGAAAAGGTCGACACGGTGCTCTCCCAGTCGCGGCGGATGGTGGATAACGCCGGCGACGCGCTGCATTTCATCAACCGCAACGTTTTGCGGCGCTCGGCCGGGCTGCTGGCATTCCTGCCGGCCGCCCGCCTGGGCTGGAACCTGGTCAAGAAGATCAAAGGAGGTCGATAAATGAGCAATAATACCGGCAGCAAGATGTTCTTCAGTTTCCTGACCGGAGCCGCCCTCGGCGCCGGCTTGGCCCTGCTGTTCGCCCCGCAGTCCGGCAAGGAGACCCGCAAGCAGATCAAGGACTTTTCCGACAAGTTGAGCTCCGATGTCAAGGACGAAGCCGAGAAGATCGGCAACAAGGTCAAATTCGAGGTCGACAAGATCGGTGAAAAGGCCAAGACCCTAATCGGCGAAGCCAGGGAAACGTTCGGAAAAAAATCCAGGATCTAGACGGTCATTTGCCTTAACGGGAACGCTGGCCGAAGAACGGGCCGACGCGCCCGGAGAGCGCGATGACCGCTCGTGCCTTGAGCCGGAACAGATTTTTTCAGAGAGGTTTTCCGTCATGAAAAAAAAAGAGTGGGAAGAACGCGTTGTAAAAAGGACGCTCGAAAAGAACAAGGAACGCAAGGAGAGCTTCAAGGCGACTTCGCTCCCGGTGCAGCGGCTCTATGACCCGGAGGATGTGCGCGATCTGGACTATGAGCGGGACCTGGGCTATCCCGGATCCTTTCCCTTCACGCGCGGCGTGCAGCCGACCATGTACCGCGGCCGCTTCTGGACCATGCGCCAGTACGCCGGCTTCGGCTCGGCCGAGGAATCGAACCGCCGCTACCGCTACCTGCTGGAGCAGGGGCAGACCGGCTTGAGCGTGGCCTTCGATCTGCCCACCCAGATCGGACTCGACTCCGACAACGTCCTCTGCGAAGGCGAAGTGGGCAAGGTGGGCGTGGCGGTCGACACCCTGGCCGACATGGAGCTGCTGTTCGCCGAGATCCCGCTGGACAAGGTGTCGGTGTCGATGACCATCAACGCCTCCGCCGCCGTCATCCTGGCCATGTACCTGGCCGTGGCCGAGAAGCGCGGCATTCCCCTGGAGCGGCTCTCGGGCACCATCCAGAACGACCTGCTGAAGGAATACATCGCCCGCGGCACCTACATCTACCCGCCCAAGCCGTCGCTGCGCGTCATCGCCGACATCTTTTCCTTCTGCAAGGAACGCGTCCCCAAGTGGAACACCATCTCCATCAGCGGCTACCACATCCGCGAAGCCGGATCGACCGCCGCCCAGGAGCTGGCCTTCACCTTTGCCGACGGCATCGAGTATGTCAAGTCGGCCCTGGCGGCGGGGATGAAGATCGACGAGTTCGCCCCGCGCCTCTCCTTTTTCTTCGCCAGCCACAACAACCTGCTGGAGGAGGTGGCCAAGTTCCGCGCCGCCCGCCGCATCTGGGCGCGCATCATGAAGGAAAAGTTCCAGGCCGGCGAGAAGTCGCAGCTGATGCGCTTCCACACCCAGACCGGCGGCGTCACGCTCACCGCCCAGCAGCCGACCAACAACGTGGTGCGCGTCACCCTGCAGGCGCTGGCCGCGGTGCTTGGCGGCACCCAGAGCCTGCACACCAACTCCATGGACGAGGCGCTGGCCCTGCCCACCGAGGAGTCGGTGCGCGTGGCGCTGCGCACCCAGCAGGTCATCGCCTACGAAAGCGGCGTGGCCGACACCGTCGACCCGCTGGCCGGCTCCTATTACGTCGAGGCCATGACCAACGAGATCGAGCGCGGGGTCTGGAAGTACCTGGACAAGATCGAGTCGATGGGCGGAATGCTCGCCGCCATCGAAGCCGGCTACCCGCAGCAGCAGATCCAGGACAGCTCCTATGCCTACCAGAAGGAGATCGACGGACTGGAGCAGGTGATCGTCGGCGTCAACCAGTTCCAGGTCGAGGAGGACCTCTCGCACCTCAAGACGCTGAAGGTCTCGCCCGAGGGCGAAGCGCTGCAGAAGCGGCGCCTTAAGCAGACGAAAACGGAGCGGGATGAAGCCGCGGTGAAAAGAGCGCTGGCCAGGGTGAAGGAAACCGCCGCCGGCGACGGCAACCTCATGCCGCCCATCCTGGAGGCGGTCAAGGCCTACGCCAGCCTGCAGGAGATCTGCGACCAGCTGCGCGCCGTTTTCGGCGAATACAAGGAAAAGATCGTCATCTAGCCCCGGCGCCAAGGAGATGGCATGGCCTTCTGGATCATGGCCGCCGGCGCGGCCCAGGGATGCTTCCTGGCCGCGCTCCTGGCCGGAAAGGCGCGGCGCGGCGCAACGTCCAGCCTCATTCTCTCGCTGCTGGTAGCGCTGATATCGCTGCGCCTGGCCGAAGTGGCGCTGGCGACGCGCTGGGGGCATGGTTTCATTCCCAACGCGGCCCAGGTGACCTTCCCCCTGATCTTTGCGTTTCCGCCGCTCCTGTTTTTCTATGTCGAATCCCTGGGGCGTGCCGGCTTCCGCTTGCGCCTCCGCGACTGGGTCCACGGCCTGCCCTTTTTCGTCTTTACCGCCTGGGTCGTCATCGCTCTGGCCTCAGGGCGTTTCCTTGGGCTGGCTGCGCGGCTTGAATCCCTGCTGATCGATCTTCCCTGGCTCATCCAGGCCTGCGTCTATTCTGCCTTCATCCTGCTGAGGCATCCGGCGGCCGTGAGCCGCATCCGGGAGTCCGATGCGTCACCCGAGCGTGCGGACATCGGCTGGATCCGCTTCCTCACCTGGACGTTCCTGGGCATCGGGCTGCTGGTCGCCGTCCGGCTGGTCGGCCTGCTGGCTGGGTTCCGCCTCGGTCCCGAGCCGCGCGTGATCCTGTATGCGGCAATCTCCTTCCTGATCTACCTGTGGGGGTACCGCGGATTGAGCCAGCCGGAGGTCCTTTTCCCGCCGCCGGCTGCCCCGCTGCCCGGGCAGAAGCCGGATGCCGCGGTCGATGCCGGGCGGATCTCCTCGCTGCGGGCCAAGGTCACGGCCTTCATGGAGGCGGAGAAGCCGTACCTGGATGCGGATCTTTCGCTGCACGGGCTGGCCGCCCGCCTGGACGAGCCGCCTTATCTTCTTTCCCAAATGATCAACCGCGAACTCAACCTGAACTTTTTCACTTTCGTCAACCACTACCGGGTGAAGGAGGCCAAGAAGCGCCTGGTCGCCCCGGGAAGCGAAAGGTTGAAGCTGCTGGCCCTCGCCCTGGAAAGCGGCTTCGCCTCCAAGTCTTCCTTCAACCGGGTGTTCAAGGACCTGACGGGGGCAACACCCTCCGAATTCCAGCGGCAGTTGAAGAAAAGCAATCGTTGAGCTGGGCAAGGGAGCCGGGCCGGCATGCGCGCGGATCGCGGAATCTTCCGCGAACAGCGTCCCCAATCGCCGCAAGGTGTCCCAATTCGCCGAATTGAGGCGACGATTCATCCCGTACCGCGTTATCTTGGCGTTGACACAAGGAGGTCAAAATGAACGACGTCAAGAAGCGCTGTGCTTCGCTGCCGGAATGGGGATTGCTTTTCTTGGCTGCGGTGCTGTTTCTTTTTTCCAATGGCAGATGGGCCGTCGCCCCGATCGCCTGGGTCGCTCCGGTTCCTCTTCTCGCCATGCTCCGCGGCCGGAAATCGGCCTGGGGTGCAACAGCCCTGCT
Organism: uncultured Clostridia bacterium; assembly: GCA_964562095.1. Lineage (GTDB taxonomy): Bacteria > Acidobacteriota > Aminicenantia > UBA2199 > UBA2199 > UBA2199. The sequence goes on from CAZLSH010000001.1 coordinate 90,351, forward strand.
GCCTTTCTTCATCCTGGCGTCCTGGATCATGCTCCGGGGCATCATCCCTCCCTGGCTGGGCCTGCTGGCTCTCGGACTTTCGGCCTGTTTCGGACTGCTGTGGTGGTTCCCCTATTGGGTCGATGCGCTGATGGGCAGGCGCATCCCCGGATCCTTTCGCTTTTTCATCTTTCCCGCCGCCCTTACGGCCGGAGAGTTCCTCTGCACGCTTGTTTTCGGTGACTGGGGATCCCAGGCATTTTCCCAGGCCGAGAACATCCATCTCCTGCAAGTCGTGTCGTTGACCGGTATCTGGGGCATCACCTTTCTCATGGGTTGCTTTGCCTCGCTGGCGGCCTTCGTCGTTCGCGAGGGATGGGCGAAGCGCTCCATCCGCAGGGCGGGTGCCGGGTTCATCGCTGCCTGGATGGCCGTCATGCTATACGGGGGCTGCCGCCTCAGCTTCGCCGGCGGCGGGCCGACGGTTCGCGTCGGCTCGTTCGCCGCTCACGAGGGGGAGAAGGGAATTGCGGGTCTTCCCGAACTGATCGCCGGCAGCCGGCAGATGGCCGCTTTCGGCGCCAGGGTCGTTTTCTGGCCCGAGGGCTTGCTCAACGTCAATTCAAGGGAGTCAGCCATCATCGAGAGAGAAGCCGGCCGGCTGTCCCGCGAGCTGGGAATTTATTTCATGCCCTCCTTTCACCGCGAACCCGAAACCGGCAGCGCGGGAAGCCAGAGGACGGTCCTTTTCGGTCCCGACGGGCGCCGGCTCTGGGACTATGTCAAGTCCCATCCCGTCCCCGGTTCGCCCGACATGAAAGGCTCCGGCCGGGTGCCGATGGTCCGGACGCCGTTCGCCCGGCTGGGCGCGGCGATCTGCTATGATTTTGATTTCCCCCATTTCATCCGCCAGGCGGGAAAGGGCAGGGTGGATCTCATGCTCGACCCTTCCTGGGACTGGCGGGAGATCGACCCCCTGCACACGCGCATGGCGGTCGTCCGGGCGGTGGAGAATGGCTTCTCTCTTGTCCGCCATACGATGGCGGGGCTTTCCATCGCCGTCGATCCGCTCGGCCGCACCCGCGCCAGCCTGGACCACTATGAAACCGCGGAGCGGCGCTTCATCGCCGACGTTCCGGCGCGAAGGACCCCGACCTTATATTCCCGGGCCGGAGACTGGCTGCCCTGGGTGTGCATGATCTATCTATTCATCGGAATTATCTTCCTGGCAAAGCGGAAGTTCAGCTGTCAACCGAATCCGTGACAGTGTCAGCGATGCAATACAAAGCCAAGTGTTAGCGTTAGTGATAGTGCCAGCAAGAAAAAGAAATATCTTTATGCAGGGGAGGGTCTGTGACCCTCCCGCCATCTCTTCCCTCTGTCTTCCCTTGAGCTTCCCGCTCTGCCGCATGCCGTTTCGAATCACGAATCACAGCAGATCGTTTCCTTGCCGTGCCGTTTGCCAACGGCTGGTTTGCCATTTCCAGCGATTGCTGGTAAAATCCGGATATGAAGACGTTCTTCAAGGTCGACGATCTGGAAATCACGGACGACAAGTTCTTCCTGATCGCCGGGCCCTGCGTCATCGAGGACGAGGGGTTGACCCGCGAGATCGCCGCCGAGGCCAAAAAGGTCACCGCCGAATTGGGCATCCCCTACATCTTCAAAGCCTCGTTCGACAAGGCCAACCGCTCATCCGCCGGCTCGGCCCGCGGCCCGGGCATCGAGAAGGGGCTGCCGGTGCTGGAACGGATCAAGGCCGATTACGGCCTGCCCGTCCTCTCCGATATCCATGAGCCGTGGCAGGCGGCGAAGGCGGCGCCGGTACTTTCGCTCATCCAGATCCCGGCTTTCCTCAGCCGCCAGACCGACCTGCTGCTGGCCGCCGCGCGCACCGGCCTGCCGCTGAACATCAAGAAGAGCCAGATGATGAGCCCGGCCGATATTCGGCTGGCCGTGGACAAGGTCGTCGCCGCGGGCGGGCAACGGGTCATGCTCACCGAGCGCGGCACTTTCTTCGGCTACAACAACCTGGTGGTCGATTTCCGTTCCATCCCGCTGATGAAGGAGAGCGGCTGCCCGGTGGTGATGGACGCGACGCACGCGGTGCAGCGCCCCAGCGCCTCCGGAGGCGTCTCGGGCGGAGACCCGCGCTTCATCCCGCTGATGGCCCGGGCCGGCATCGTCGCCGGCGCCAACGGCGTCTTTCTCGAGATCCATCCCTCGCCGTCCAAGGCCCTCTCCGACGGCCTCAATTCCCTGCCGCTGCGGGACCTGCGCGCTCTTTTAATCCGCCTGCAGAAGTTGTATAATCTGGCTTGATGGGCAGCATCGATACCGGGAAAAAGGTTCTGCAGACCGAAGCCAACGCCATTCTCAGCGCCGTCCAGCGCATCGACGGCCGCTTCGCCGCCGCCGTCGACATCCTGTACCGCTGCCGCGGCCAGATCGTGGTCACCGGCATGGGCAAGTCGGGGCTGATCGGGCGCAAGATCGCCGCCACCATGACCTCGGTCGGCAGCCCGGCCGTCTTCCTGCATCCCGCCGAAGCCATCCATGGCGACATCGGCATCATCCATCCCGAGGACGCGGTGATCGCCCTTTCCACCTCCGGGGAGACCGAAGAAGTGCGCCGGCTGCTCGTCTACCTCAAGCGGCTGGGGATCCGCCTCATCTCCCTGGTTGGCGACCCGCGCTCCACCCTGGCCCGGCAGAGCGACGTATTCATCGACTGCAGCGTCGAGCGCGAGGCCTGCCCGATCGCCGTCCCCTCGGCCTCCTCCACCCTGGCCCTGGCCGTGGGCGACGCCCTCTCCATCGCCCTGATGGAGCGGCGCGGCTTCAGCGAGGAGAAATTCCGCCATTTCCACCCCGGCGGGCAGATCGGCAAGAAGCTGCTCAAGGTCAAGCACCTGATGCACAAGGGGCGGCAGCTGCCGGTTGCCGCTTCCGGCGCGCGCATGAAAAGCGTGATCCGCACCATCAACGAGAAGAGGTTCGGCGTGGCCATCGTGGTGCGCGGCAAGGACCGCGTGGCCGGCGTCATCACCGACGGCGACCTGCGCCGCCTCTTTCTCAAGGGGACCGACCTGGCCCGGGCCAGCGCCGCCTCCTGCATGACCGCGGCGCCGCTGTGCATCCACGAGGAGCGGATGGCGGTCGAGGCCCTGAAGATCATGGAAGAACGGGCGGTGACCTCGCTGGTCGTCGTCGACGACAAGAACCGGCTGCGCGGACTGCTGCACCTGCACGACCTGTGGAGAACGGAGATGATATGATGGACCAGAAGGAACTCGCCAAGAAAGTCAAGCTGATCATCATGGACGTGGACGGCACCCTGTCGGACGGCCGCTTCTTCATGATGCCCAACGGCCAGTCGATCAAGTCGTTCGACGTCAAGGACGGCACCGGCATCATTTTCGCCCGCCTGGCCGGGATCAAGACGGCGATCATCACCGGCAAGACCTCCAAGCAGGTCAAGAAAAGGGCCGAGGAGCTGCAGGTCGATGAATACTTCGAGGGCGTCTACAACAAGACCATTCCTTTCTTCGAGCTGCTCAAAAAATACGGCCTGGAGAAAGAGGAAGTGGCCTATATCGGCGATGACATCGGCGACGCCGAAGTCATGGGCATGGTCGGGTTCGCCGCCGCCGTCGGCGACGCCCACCCTCTGATCAAGCGCGTCTCGCACTACATCGCCAAGCGCTATGGCGGCCGCGGCGCCGTGCGCGAAGTAATCGACTTCATCCTCGACGTTCAGGAACAGTGGACGTCCATTTTCGCCGAGCTGAAAAAATCGAGCGACTGGGAGGAGATCTTCAAGGAGATCAATTCTTAAGAGGATTTGCTGACCTCGGCGTAAGGCGCAGGGAAAGAAAGACCGAAATCTACTTTTCGTTCTTCGCGGTAAGGTTTGTTCCCAGTTCTTTGATCAGCGCCTCCATCTCTTCGCCCTGGCCTGCGCCGCCCCAGATATGTTCCTCATGCCAGGAGACGCGGATCAGGCCGTTATAGGGATCATTGATGACCAGGTTCGCTGCCAACGTGTCCGCAACGATTTGCCCCTTGTCCAGGGCCAGCCAGCGGCGCAGCAGCGCTTGGGAGCCCTCCGCGCCAGCGGTCTTCATGATGAATAGCTTGCAGCGCCCGCCGTTCACCTCGTAGTCGGCGCTGAATGCCGCGCCCAGGAAATCGTGGCCCAGGAAGTTGCCCAGGAAGTAACGCTCGGAACGGGCGATCTTGCCGCGGATGGGGAAGGCAGCCAAAGCCGCCGGCAGGGCGTTGCGGCCGTTGACGGCCCGGACGATCCTCTCGGCCAAATCGCGCAGCGCGCCCGCCCCCGCCGCGCCGAGGTCGAAGCCGTTCAGCTTGACGTAATAGGCGTCGCTGATGAAGTTCAGCACGCCCTCCTCGATGTAGCCCTCGCTGCCCAGGGCCAGGTAATCGCCTTGCAGCGGTTTTTCCGAGCTGTAGATGGCGAAGGCGTTTTCCGTTGTGCCGTGGAAGTAGATCTCGGCCGTCAGCGCCTGCCGGCTCTCGTTGACGTAGTTCTGCACGGCCAGGAGCTCGAAGCCGCAGGCCAGGAAGTTCTCGGCGGCGCCGTTGATGTGCTCGTACAGGCTGTCGGGCCAGAACGTCTGCACGCCGCCGTCGCGCGTCCAGCCCTGCAGGTCGGGAAACAGGGCGGCCATGTCCGGCGCCGTTGCCGCCGCCAGGGGCAGCGCCGCCGCCAGCAGCGCCGCCAGCAGCATGCTCTTGCTTCTTCCTCTCATGGATCCTCTCCTTGCCAAAGAATGCGCTCCTATTCCGCCAGGCTGCGCCAGACCTTCAGCGCCTTGACCGTGGCGTCCACGTCGTGGACGCGCAGGATGGCGGCGCCGTTGCGCGCGGCGACCAGGTTGGCGGCGATGGTCTCGGCCTCGCGCCGTTCGGGCGTCTTCTCGCCGCCCAGCAGGCCGAGGAACGACTTGCGCGACACCCCGACCAGCAGGGGCAGCTCGAACTCGGCGAAGCGCTTCAGGTGGCGGATGAGCGCGATGTTGTCCTCCAGGCGCTTGCCGAAGCCGATGCCCGGGTCGAGAATGAGCTTCTCCTTCTTGACGCCGCGGCCCAGGGCGTAGTCGATGCGCTCCTGGAAATAGTCGGCGACCTCGGCCACGACATCGGCGTAGGAGGGATCGCGCTGCATGGTCTCCGGCGTGCCCAGGATGTGCATCAGCACCACCGGCACGTCCAGCTCGGCCACCACCGTGGCCATGCGCTCGCTGAAGCGCAGGGCCGAAATATCGTTGATCATGTCGGCGCCGCCCTCCTCCACCGCCCGCCGCGCCACCTCTTCCTTGCTGGTGTCGACCGAAACCAGCACGCCCGTCTCCTCCTTGATGCGGCCGATCACGGGCAGGACGCGGTCGATCTCCTCGTCCAGTCCGATGGCGGACGCGCCCGGGCGCGAGCTCTCGCCGCCGACGTCGATGATGTCGGCCCCGGCCGCCGCCATCGCGCGCGCGTGCGCCATGGCCGCCTCGGGCTCGAAAAAGCGGCCGGCGTCGGAGAACGAGTCGGGGGTGACGTTGAGGATGCCCATGACCAGCGGGCCGTCCTTTTCCAGGAAGCCGTTGCGCAGGTAGAGCTTCATTTGCCTTCGCCCTCCTGCTTTTTGCGCTCGGCGCGAAACAGGGCCAGCCCCTGCTCGCGGGTGTGGAAGGCGCCGTCCAGCTGCAGGTCGTACAGCCGCTTCAGCTGCACGCCCATCTGGCGGCCGGCGGGGACGCCCAGCGCCAGCAGGTCGCGGCCGAGGATTAGCGGGCGGATGGTCTCCTGGCTGATGCGGTACTCCTCCTTGCGCTCGGAGAACCAGCGGGCGATGGCGTCGAGCTGGCGGAAGGCGAGCGGCCGGGCCGCGCGCGAGCGGCGGTCGGCGAAATCGAGCAGCAGCAGGAGCCGGTCTTCTCCGTCCATGTCCTTGACGGCGCGGGCGACGGCCCGGAAGGTGATCTCGCCGCGGTTGCGGTAGAGATCGAAGATGCGGTGGTGCTGCTGGATCAGCTTGCGCACGATGCGGCGCAGCGGGAAGCCCTGGCGGGTCTCGATGCGCAGCCTCTCCAGCAGGCCGTCGGCCAGCTGGACGCCGCGCGAGTCGTGGAAGGGGGAGGTGACGGTCATGCGCCCGCGCTTGAACTCCCAGGCGGTGGTGACGGCCTTGCCGGTATCGTGCAGCAGCGCCGCCAGCAGCAGCGCCAGCGTCCGCGGCTCGTCCAGGCGCTGCTGGCGCGCCAGTTTGGCGGCGATGTCGACGGTGATCAGCGTGTGCGCCCAAACCGAGTGATGGCCCTGCTCGTCGCTCTCGGGATGGAACAGGGCGTCCTGGATGGTCAGGGCCAGGACGGCGAGCTCGGGGAAAAGCTGGTCCAGGACGGTCAGGCGCAGGTACTCCTGCAGGCCCAGCGACGGCCGCGGCGATTCCAGCAGCAGGCGCAGCAGCTCGTCGGCGACGCGCTCGGCGCTCAGCCCGCCCAGCGGCACCTTGCGCGCCTTGGCGTAGATGGCCTTGTCGACGGCGAAGTCGTGGCTGGAGGCGAAGCGGGCGGCGCGCAGGACGCGCAGCGGGTCGTCGCTGAAGCTGGCCGGCGAGGTCATGGCGATGCGCCTTTCGCTGATGGCCTGCAGCCCGCGGTGGGGATCGACGACCGCCCCGTCGGCCAGGCGCACGGCGATGGAATTGCAGGTGAAGTCGCGCCTCCCCAGGTCCTCCTCCAGGGTGACCTCGGGGCCCGACTGCACCTCGATGTCGCGGTGGCCGTGGGTGCCGCCCTCTTTTTTCCGGTCGCGGCGCGGCAGGGCGATGTCGAAGGTCCGGCCCCGGCGGTTGAACTTGATCACCGCGAAGCTCTTGCCCACCGTGTCGGTCTTGCCGTGCCCGCGCAGGCGCGCCTCGATTTCGTCGTAACCCAGCCCGGTCACCAGCAGGTCGACGTCCTGCTCGGCAACGGCCTTGCCGTAGAGGACGCGGTCGCGCACCGTGCCGCCGACGATATAAACGTCCCGGCCGAAAACGGAAACGAAAAAGTCCTTTTGCGGGAAGTCGATGCGCAGCCGCTTCATATTGGCTCGATTCTAGCCGGTTGCGGCGGGGAAGTCAATTCAGTGATTAGTGATTAGTGAGAAGTGATTTGTGAAGATGGATTGCACTGCATTGAAGCGTCTTCTCTTCTCTAATCACTAATCACTAATCACCGCTCATTTAGTGTTTTCTCTTTTTAGGCTGGTCATCGTGGTGCTATAATAAAGATAATGACGCAAACCGTCCTCAGTCCTGCTTTTTGGGAGAAACTGGAATCGCGCCGACGCCGCATCGAGGTCGCTTCGGTCGACCGCGAGGCGCGCGAGCTCGCCGTGGCCGCCGTTTACGCGCACTTCAACGAGAGCGTCGTCTGGCTCGTCGGCGAGAACGAGCCGCTGGCGGAGAAAAAGGAGAAACTCACCCAGTGGCTGAAGCTCCTGGGCAGCGAAGAGGCGCCGGTTCACTCCCACCTGCTGCCCTTCGAGGACCCCTACATCAACGCCGTCGCCGACCCGCGGCGCATCGCCGACCAGCAGCGCCTGCAGGCCGGCCTGGCCGCCGGCGGCAAGATGATCGTGCTGTCGACGCTGGCCGCCCTCTCCGTGCGCCTGGAGCGGCCCGGGGGCCGGGACAAGTCGCTGCACCTGGGCGCCGGCGACCTCTGGGAGCGGGGCGAGCTGATCGAGAAGCTGACCGCCCTGGGCTACCAGGCGCGCGCCGCCGTGGAGATCGCCGGCGACCTGGCCTGGCGCGGCAATGTCCTCGACGTCTTCCCGGTCGCCGGCGAGCAGCCGGTGCGCCTGGAGTTCGAGGGGCGGCGCCTGGTTTCGCTGCGCACCTTCGACCTGGAGAGCCAGCGCTCCACCGGCACGATTGCCGCCGTGGGCATCGGCGAGAACCGCTATGCCTCCGGGGCCGCCGGCGCGAACGCCGCCTTCCTGACCGACCTGCTCCCGGGCTGCCGGCTGCTGGCCTCCAACTGGCGGCGGCTCGTGGACGAGTACGGCAAGCTGCTGGACAATTTCCGCCGCATCCGCGAGGCGGTCGCCGGCGGCCAGGGCGAGGCGCCCGAGGTCAATGCCCTCTTTCCGTTTCCCGTCGCCGCCGCGCGGGTGATCGATTTGGCCGACTTCGCCGCCGACCCGCGGGCATTGCCGGAGGTCCGCATCCTGCCCAGGGCGCTCGCCGGCCTGAACGACGACGATATCGAGGACCTGCGCCGCAGGTCGGAGCAGGGCTGGCGGCTGCTGGCCTTTGCCGCCGACGCCCGGCTGCTGGAAAACCTGCGCGCCCGCCTGCCGCGCCTGGAGTGCCACTTCTTCAATATCCCCTGCTCCTTCGAGAACCCGCTCCTGCGCCTGGCCTGTTTGACCGGGCGCAATTTTCAGCCGGCCGCGCGCGAGGAAAGGATGCGCCGGGCGCCGGCGGAGGAGGAACTGCGCGACATGGCCGAGGGGGACTGGGTGGTCCACCGCCGCCACGGCATCGGCCGCTTCGCCGGCTTCACCCGCCTGCGCCTCGAGGGGGCTATGGGCGAGTTCCTCAAGATCGAATACCTGGACCGCGAGTACCTCTACGTGCCGCTGCACGAGCTGGAGGTGCTGAAGCGCTACAGCGGCAGCGAGGGGGCGGCGCCGGCGCTCGACCGCCTGGGGGGCAGGACCTGGCAGGCCAAGACCGCCCGCGCCCGCAAGGCCATCGTGCAGTATACCCGCGAGCTGCTCGACCTTTACGCCCTGCGCAAGTCGGTGCGCAAGACCGCCCTGGCCGCCGTCCCCGAGCTGGAGGAAAAGCTGCAGCAGGACTTCCGCTTCGTCGAGACCGAGGACCAGAAGCAGGCCATCGCCCGCGTGCTGGCCGACATGGAGGCCGATTTTCCCATGGACCGCCTGGTCTGCGGCGACGTCAGCTTCGGCAAGACCGAGGTGGCGCTGCGCGCCGCCCTGCGCGCCATGGCCAACGGCCGCCAGGCGGCCTTCCTGTGCCCGACGACCATCCTGGCCCTGCAGCATTTCCGCAACTTCGAGCGCCGCCTGGCCGCCTTTCCCCTGCGCCTGGCCATGCTGTCGCGCCTGGTTGCCGGCGCCGAGAAGAAACGCGTCCTGGCCGGCCTCAAGAGCGGCGCCGTCGACCTGGTGGTGGGCACGCATTCCCTGCTGGCCTCCGGCGTGGAGTTCAAGCGCCTGGGGCTGTTCATCGTCGACGAGGAGCAGCGCTTCGGCGTCTTCCAGAAGGAGAAGCTCAAGAAGGGGCGCGAAAGCATCGACGTGCTGACGCTGTCGGCCACCCCCATTCCGCGCACCCTCTCCATGGCCATGTCGGGGCTGCAGGACATCTCGCTCATCCAGTCGCCGCCGCTGGGGCGCCTGGCCATCCGCAACTACGTGGGGCTGTTCTCGCGCCAGGTGGTGGTCTCGGCCGTGCTCAACGAGGTCGAGCGCGACGGCGCCGTCTTCGTCGTCCACAACAACATCGCGGGCATCTTCCGCTTCCGCGACCAGCTGGCCTCCTGGCTTCCCGACGTGCCCATCGTCGTCATCCACGCCCAGATGCCGACGGCGGCGATCGAGAGGAACCTGATGGATTTCATCGCCGGCAAGTTCCGCGTCCTGCTCTCGACCACCATCATCGAGAACGGCATCGACATCCCGCGTGTCAACACCATGATCGTGCTGAACGCCGACCGCCTGGGGCTGACGCAAATGTACCAGCTGCGCGGCCGCATCGGCCGCAGCACCCGCCAGGCCTATGCCTACTTCCTGGTCGACGACCGCCAGGGCGAGGTGAGCGAGCTGGCCAAAAAGCGGCTCGCCGGCATTCGCGAGTTTTCCGAGCTGGGCGCCGGCTACAAGCTGGCCGAGTTCGACCTGCACCTGCGCGGCGCCGGGGCGCTGCTGGGCAACCGCCAGCACGGCCACGTCGAAGCCCTGGGCTACGACTACTTCCTGGAGCTGCTGCGCCAGACCATCCGCGGCCTCAAGGGCGAGGCCGGCGAGGAGCGCGAACTCGCCCTGCGCGTCCACTTCCCGTACGCGATCGGCGAGGACTACATCGCCGGCACGGCCGAGCGCATCGTCGCCTACCGCCGCGTGCTGGAAGCCGGGGACGCCTTCGATCTGCGCGCCCTGCGCGACGAGCTCGGCGACCGCTACGGCCAGATGCCGGCGGGCATGGAAAAGATCTTTTACGTGGGCGCGGTGAAGCTGTTCGCCCGGCTTTTTGGCTGGCGCAAGGTCGAGGTTTTCGCCGACCGCGTGCAGCTCGACGCCGGCCGCGAGGCGGCGTGGCCAAAGGGCAGGGCCTTTGTTGTGCCGGGGCTGAAGCACTTCGACGGCGGCAACTTCGAGCTGGAGTATCGCGGCCTGGACGAATTCCTGGCGCTGGAGAAAGGGCTGAAGCGATTATTCGCTTGAATGCCGGCCTAATTGCCGCTTGTCTTCTGCGTGATCCAATCCGCCATGAATTCCAGGCAGTCCCGGCGGATGCCGCTCTTTTGCCCTTCCTCGAGCCCGTGGCCCGATCCCTTGAAGACCCGGATGGTGATGTCGGCGTCCGGATTGCGGCGGCGCACCTCCTCCAGGACGGCCACGCTCTTCTTTACCGGCACGTTCCGGTCCAGTTCGCCATTGAGGACCAGCGCCGGCACTTTCAGCTGCAGCCAGTAGGGCCGGGGATCGAACCAGCCGTTGTTTTTCCAGAACACGCCGTGGTTCTTCCTGATCTGGCCGGCGATGGCCGGGGCAACGATGGGAACCAGCAGGCCGGGCACGCCGGCGTCGCGCAGGTTGCAGACGTTCTCGTAGCGCATGGTATCGTCCAATATGGTGGCGCTCCCCGAGCTGAGGATGATGAAGCGCACCCGCTCCGACCTGGCCGCGGCCAGCGGCAGGACCCAGCCGCCCTGGCTGACGCCGATCAGGCCGATGCGCCGCGGGTCGACGGCCTCGACGGCGGACAAAAGGCCGATCCCGGCCAGCGCGTCCCCGGCGTACTCCTCGAAGGTGGAGGTCAGCCACTCGCCGCCCGACTTGCCGCAGCCCCGCTTGTCGGGAAGCAGGACGGCGCAGCCGTGGCGGGCCAGGTAGTCGGCCTGCTGCAGGTAGTACAGGTAGTCGCGGAAGCTCCGGCCCGAGCCGTGGACAAAGACGACGGCCGGGTGGGGCCCCGCCGTCACCGGCGTCAGCAGCAGCCCGACCAGCTCGACATCCTTGTTGCGGTAGCGGACCTCGGCCTGTTCGTAGGCCGGGCTCGCCAGGCGCGCGGCGCTCCGCCGCCGCCCCTGAACGTCGGACCAGCCCATGCCGGTCACATTGCCCGCCGGATCGCGGAGGAATTTCACGCTGTATTGCTCTTTCTTGTAATAGGGTTTCCAGGAGAACTCGTCGGCGCTGACTGGATGGAGGTCTCCTCCCTGGAGGGGGGCGAATTCGTTGATGGTGAGGCCGCCGTAGGAGCCCCACGTCACCATGAGCTCGTGCCCGGAGTCATCCCGGTAGAGCCCGACCTTTTCGTCGAGTTTGAAAGCCGATTGTTCCGGGATGTCGCGGACCTCGGGGCGGATGGGCGAGAACGGGATCAGGGCGGCGGCGGCCAGCGCCAGCAGCCCCAGGGCCGCCACGATCCCCACGGCGATGAGCGCTTTTTTCATGATCTTGCGAGCCATTGTCTTCCTCCTGCTTGCCGGTAACGGCCTGATGGCCGTCACCGCAAGAACGAAAATGGAGGGGCATGAGTTCCGGGGAAGTGTAAAAGCGGGGATTGGGTTGCGGCTGGCAAGGCGCGGCTGACGGATTCGACCGGAGGAAACCTGAAATTTCAGGAGGCCGTCAGGCTGCTGCGACGGGCACGGCCGCCGGCAGGGACACGTTTCTTCGGCAGGGCTAGGGCCGCTTGATCTCCAGGATCTCCTTCTGCAGGCCGTGCTTCGGGCATTTCCTGAGAACGCGGATCTCCCCCTTGTCCTTTCCGGTCAGGGAGACGACCAGGTCGAGTCGATAGATGCCGTCTTCCGTCAGTTCCCACTCGCCCTGCTTCTCGATCTTCAGCCCCTCAGTCTCCAGGATCGTTTCCGCGATGGGCACCGGGCAGCGGCGGTGGATGCACTCGACGAACAATTTCACCTGGAATTGGCCCGTTTTGCCTTTGACCGCCGGTCCGGTCTCGGTGGTGACGTAGCAGGGAAGAAGCTGCGAAACGCTTCCCAAGGCCAGCAGCGCCGTTATCAATAATATGGATCGTTTCATGTGCCCCTCATCTGTTTAGACAATCGCCTGCGCCTTTTCTTGCGTTCGAGAACAAGTGGTAGTGGTAGTGGTAGTGGTAGTGATAGTGGAAGAAAAAGAACGAATTCTCCTGATCCTGAAATATCTCTTCATTGTCCTGGTAATGGCCGGGTTAAGGACTTTCTTGCTATCACAACCACTATCACTATCACTCAGCCTG
>CAZLSH010000001.1:102841-143863 GCA_964562095.1 uncultured Clostridia bacterium
GTTGAATGGCTATTCCTTCAACCGGACCCAGATCCCCGCCGAGGCATCCTCCTCGTCGCGGCGCACCTCGAAATCGGGGAGCGACTTGATCAGCGACGACAGCTGGCGCTGACCGAAGCTGCGCGGGTCGAAGCCGGGGTCGAGCTGCTGCAGCGCCTTGCCCATCGGCCCCAGGTTGGCCCAGCCGTTCTCCTGCAGCACCATCTCGTAGGCCTCGCGCAGCAGCGGCATGGGGTCGGAGCCGGCGTAGAGCGCTTGCTGCTGCGGCGGTTCCGGCTGCTGCTCCTGGAGCTGCGGCTGCGCCTGCGGCTGTTCCTGGGAGTCGGCCTTGCGGCTGCCGCTGCGGCCGCGGTCGCGGCCGCGGTCGCGGCCCCGCTCCGGGCGCGGCTTGCTCTCGCGGCGCTGCGGGGCCAGGTTCTCGGTGTAGATGAACAGGTCGCAGGCGTTGACGAACGACTTGGGGGTCTTCTTCTGGCCGATGCCCATGACGAAGAAACCCTCCTCGCGGATGCGCGTCGCCAGGCGCGTGTAGTCGCTGTCCGAGGAGACGATGCAGAAGCCCTCGACCAGGCGGCGGTGCATGATGTCCATGGCGTCGATGATCAGGGCGCTGTCGGTGGCGTTCTTGCCCACCGTGTAGCGGAACTGCTGGATGGGCTGCACGGCGTGCATGTGCAGCGCCTCCTTCCAGGAGTGCATGGTCGACGTGGTCCAGTCGCCGTAAATGCGGCGGATGGTCAGCGAACCGTGCTTGGCGATCTCGGCCAGCATCTTGGGCAGCAGCGAGGCCTGGGCGTTGTCGCCGTCGATGAGCACGGCCATCCTATCGTCTTTGTTTTCCAAATTATTGGCAGCCATTTTCTCTCCCTTGGTGGTGGAAACCATGATTCAATCTAGCAGAGAAGGGCTTAATAGTCAAGGGAAGAGAGAGGGAAGAGAGAGTGGGAAAAGCAGGAGGAGACGGTTATATTTCCTGGGATCGCCCACTAGCTTGCGCTGGGGCGCGCAAATAGGAAATAGGCATAACCCAGCGTCAGCAGGCCGTAGAGAATCGGATTGGACCAGCCCAGGGCGTTGACGCTGCCGCTCAACTGGGCGAGCAGCGAGGCAACGAAGCCCACGCCGTCCTGGACGAGCAGGGCCAGGGCGATGGCCCGGCGGGTCTTCTGCGATTCGCTCCTGCGCCCGAATGCCATCAGTGTCGCGAAGCCCAGGATGGAACCGCCCGCCAGGCGCGTGGTCCACAGGGAGCCGACGTCGGGCGCCAGGCCGTACAGCCGGATCACCCAGCCGGCGAAAAAAGCGCAGGTCACGCCGAAAAATACCGCGAAGAAAATGTTGACGGTGAATAAATGCTTGAGCTTCATGCGGACCTCCCCGTACCCCAACTGATGAATATTCTATGCCAAAAAGGAATTGGATGCATCCGGTTTGGGAATTTGTTTACAGAGCAAGGCGACCCTTACCGCGTTTGTCGCCACCCTGGCGCTGCCGGCCGGCGCCGCCTTCATGCCCGTCTTCAAGCTGACCGCGGCCGTGGCCTTCGCCGGCTACTCCCTGGCCCTGCTGCAGCGCCCCATCTGGTACGGCGGCAGCTGGTGGACGACCCTGAAGTCGGTGTTCGACGGCCTGCTCTACGCTCTGCTCACCGCCGCCATCTTCGGCTGGATGTGGCCGAGGTAGGGGCGACCGGCCGGTCGCCCCTACGGACGGGGCCGAAAAAACGGGAGGGTTTGAAACCCTCCCCTACAGGAAGACAGATGAGGGCGACCGGCCGGTCGCCCCAACGATAGGTAGATATCGGTATCAAGGGCGGTTCCCGAACCGCCCCTACAAGAAGAAATCGCCCTTTCTTGCTGGCACTGGCACTGTCACTGTCACTGACACTTAATTCAATTAATTGAATTATTGTTAAAACAAAAATATCACAAAATTCCCCATTGCTTGTTTTTGTTTCAGAACCTATACTTTTCTCTTATTTGCCGCATGAAAACTGAAAACATTCATCCTCCCCTGATCAAGCTTACAAAGACCACCGGCGGGAGCTTGAGTATAGTTTTGTATGGATTTAATTATGATTTTATAGAAAATCTTTTGGGTTAAATAGTAACTATACAAGAATTTTTTGATTTCGAAAAATAATTGGAATAGGAGAATGAAACATGAAACTTCAAAAGGAAATCCAGCGTAATCCAATTTCTGATGCTGCACGAGCGCGAATTGCGTTGGTACTACCGGTCCTCAAGGGCGTTCTTCTTGCGCTTCAGCATGAGCGAGTTGATCGGCTTGGAGGTCACGAGAAGATTACTCTTGCTGATTTAGGCCGCGAATATCGCGAAGGAAATGGTGACTGCGGTATTTGTTTTGAATATGCAGTTCACGATGCCATTCGCACAAAAGAATCAACTATTTATGCACTACTGAGTAATGTACTTGAAGATTTTTGTGGTATCAAGGCCGGGGCTGAATCGATTTTATTTGGAGCTGAAAAAAATGGAGGTCTCTCACTTATCGAGACTTCAATGGATCTTGTAGATGCTAAATCGCGAATTCTTTCTGGAAAAATTGGGCAACCAGCAAAATTAAAAAAACAATGGGACACAATAAAGAAGGCTCTTCGGGATACCGAGGCGCGTAAACGCTTACCAAGCAGTATAAAGGGGCTTTGGAAGGCCGATTTGTTTCTTGGATCTTCAGCTGAAGGTCGATGGGTTGGTTCAACACTCAAGTTGAATAAAAATGATTTTGAAGGTGCGGCTGGTCTTCGGATAGGAATCTATCCAGAGTTGAAAGCGGGCGAAAGTCCTACAAAAGATGAAAAAAATAATCTTGTACTTTGTCCACTTCCCTATGATGCAAGCTTCATGGAATTATTTTACTCTGCATTTTTCACGGTCAAGCAACTTCTGATTGCAGATTCTCATCTTCCTAAGCCAGTTGCGTTACCAAATGCAGCGGATAGGTTTGTTGCCCAACAATTAGTAGATAGACGAGGATTTCCGGTTCTTGATATTGTTGACGTGATGTTCCCCATGGGACAACTCGATCTTACACAAGAAAGTGTAATTGGGCCAGCGAAAGATGACAATTCTGTACCTCTTGATGCAGTTGCTCCGGTACCTTTTAAAACTATATAAATAGAAGAAATTGGGGAGTTCAAGGCAATATTTGAGATCGATTTCTATGTGCGGGAAAAGATGCCCCCCCCGACTGGCTCAAGCAGACGTTCTGTGAGAGCGATGGCTCCTATGTATGGCTTGGCATTTTCAAGGGTGAGTTTCATTAGTATCAGAATGAAGGAGTAATATATGTTTTTAGTATCAGTAAGGGCCATTGGGGACGGACCGTTAATCCGTGTATTTGGGTGTTTGCTTGAATAGATGAGACAACCGAGATTCACTCATCAAGGGGCTTTCCACCATTGCATGAATCGGGGGATCAATGGGGAGAAGATCTTTCCTAATGATCGCTTCAAATCGATCTTCGTCAGGTTAATGGCCGAGAACGTCCTTCGATACCGCATGCGGCTTCTGGCCTATTGCGTGATGGACAATCATTACCATCTGGTCCTGGAAAATGCGTCGGGGAGGTTGTCGGACTTCTTCAAGGGGCTGAATACAGGCTACGCGTTTCATTATCGACAAGGCATTGGCGGACAAAGACAATGGGGACGGACCGTTAATCCGTGTATTTGTGAGCTTGCTTGAAAAGATGAGACAACCGAGATTCACTCATCAAGGGGCTTTCCACCTTTGCCTGAATCGGAAGATCCATGGCGAAAAGATCTTCGCTGAGGTCATTGGGGACGGACCGTTAATCCGGGGAGGTCATTGGGGACGGACCGTTAATCCGTGTATTTGGGTGTTTGCTTGAATAGATGAGATGACTGAGATTCACTCATCAAGGGGCTTTTCATCATTGCATGGATCGGGGGATCAACGGGAAAGAAGAACTTGTTATCAGGTCTCGCATGGTGACAAATGATCCGCTGGGACAAGGCAATAATGAAGGCCTGGCAAAAGGAAATCACAAGTATTTTAATCATATAAGCAGGGCGGCAAATGGATGCGCGGAATAGCGGTTCGCCCTGGAATTTTATGGGAAGGAGGACAAGAAATGTCTGAACAAATCAGGATCCGCTGGGGTTGGCTCAAGGGAATGTATGTTTACACGATTGCCGTGGCGGGCTTTCTTGGCTTGGGAATCATCGTCATGCCCGAAGTGATCAGAACGAAGCTGCCCTGGCCGGTTGCGGAACCAACCGCTTTCGGGGTTGTCGGCAGCATTTACGTGGCCTGCGGATTGCTGGCCATATTGGGACTGCGCTCTCCGCTCAAATTCGTGCCGCTCCTTTTGCTGCAGCTTTTCTACAAGTCGGTATGGTTCATCGGCGTCGCCCTGCCTCTCTGTGTCAGCGGAGTTTTCCCGAGTTATGCGCTGCCCATGGCGATCATCTTTGCTACGTTCATCGTCGGAGATCTGATCGCCATACCCTTTTCCTATATCTTTGCCAAAGGGACAATGGGGACGGACCGTTAATCCGTGTATTTGGGTGTTTGCTTGAATAGATGAGGCAACCGAGATTCACTCATCAAGGGGCTTTCCACCATTGCATGAATCGGGGGATCAATGGGGAGAAGATCTTTCCTAATGATCGCTTCAAATCGATCTTCGTCAGGTTAATGGCCGAGAACGTCCTTCGATACCGCATGCGGCTTCTGGCCTATTGCGTGATGGACAATCATTACCATCTGGTCCTGGAAAATGCGTCGGGGAGGTTGTCGGACTTCTTCAAGGGGCTGAATACAGGCTACGCGTTTCATTATCGACAAGGCATTGGCGGACAGGGTTATGTATTTCAAAGCCGCTTTGTTTCCACTTTCATTCAGGATGAGGCATATTTGAAAATGGCAATCCTCTATGTTCTGCAAAATCCTGTCAGTGCAAAGATCGTGTCGGATAGTCGTCACTACCCCTGGTCCAGCGTCAAACTGAATGATGCGAAATCAGATCTGGGATGGCTGGATGTAGAATTCGTGCGCGAGCTATTTGGCGGTAGTAAGCAATTGGATGAATCGCTGCAAACGAAACAAATCGAAAAACTGCAAATACTGAAGACCCGGTTTGGTCCGTTTCTGGGGGATGATTCATTTGTCGAGAAAGCTATGGAGAGGTATGAACTCAGTGGGAGGCCGGATACCGAAAAAAGAAAAAGACAAGATGGTTTTAGTTTCGAACCTGAGTCAAAAGTTACGCGGGAATTTGAAAAGGCGATGGGCGTGGACCTTGACCGGCTGGACACGAAGAGCACCGCGGGCAAGCGATTAAGAGCCGAATTGCTGGTGAGGCTGAGAGATTTGGCCGGAATGAAATTCCGCGAGATCGCCGAATTGCCGGTTTTCTCTGATTTACATTATCTGTCGCTGGCTCATATCTACCAGAATCATAAGCGCAGGACGGCACATGGATACACGGATTAACGGTCCGTCCCCAATTGGCTCCCCTAATGAAATGTTTTCCGTCCGGGTTGACCCATGAGTGAAACCGCGGAATTGAGGTCCCTGGCCAAAAAACTGGGCGTGGACCTGTGCGGCGTGGCCGATCTGGGGCGGCTGCGGGGCTTGCCGGTGGGCATGGGCGGCGACCCGGCCGGGCTGACTGGCAAGTTCCGTTTTGCCATCGTTCTGGGCGCGCAGCTGTACAAGCTGGGAAGGGAAGCGCAGGGGAGCGATCTCGACCTCTTCCTTGAAAATGCCGCGCTGCACGTTTCGGCTTGCCTGGAAACGAAGGGAGACCGCGCCCTGATCATCCACCCGGAGGATGAGGTCGACCCGCTCCGGCGCCTGGGGCTGCTGTCGCTGAAGGTGCTGGCCAAGGCGGCGGGGCTCGGCTGGCAGGGGCGCTCGCTGCTCATCGTGTCCCCCGAGCACGGGCCGGTACACCGCTGGATCGCCGTGCTGACCAACCTGGAGCTCGAGCCCGACGCGCCCCTGGACAACCGCTGCGGCGATTGCCGGCTGTGCATCGACAGCTGCCCGCAGCAGGCGCTGCGCTATGTCCCCTTCGTTGACCATCCCGAGCGCCGGGAGGACGTCCTCGACATTCAGGCCTGCCAGGGCGATGACAGCTGCAAGGTCTGCCTCGAGGTCTGCCCCTGGACGCGAAGGGATGGACAGCGGCATTAATGGGATCCGTGGATCCCGCTCGGTGCTTGATTTTGCAAGAATGTGTGAAGGAGACCTTATGAACTCGATCACCAATGCCGTCCCTGTTTTCCTCCGCGGCGTTAGGCGTTAGATGCTTCCCGAATATTGCGCGATCATCGGTGCGATCATTGGCTCTCTTGGCGGATTTTATTACCTGTACGAGACCATCGCTGGCAAAGCCCAGCCCAACCGCGTCACCTGGCTGCTCTGGGGCCTCTTCCCGATGGTCATCTTCGTGGCGCAACGGGCGCAGGGGATTGCGAGCATATCGTGGGTGTCGTTTGTCGCCGGCTTTGTGCCCTTGCTTGTCGTCTCGGCATCCTTCCTGAACAAGAAAGCCTATTGGCAAAGCGAGCCGCGCGACTACTATCTGATGGCCGCGGCCATCATCGGCATCATCCTCTGGGCCGTTACCGACGATCCGAACCTGGCCCTGCTGCTCTCGCTGCTGGCCGATATCCTGGCGAGCATACCGACCCTCATCAAGGCGTATCGCCATCCTCAATCTGAAAGCTGGATCGCCTACGCCGTCAGCACATTTGGCTTCGGAATCGGCCTTTTATCGGTTCAAAGATATACCTTTGAAAATACCGCCTTCGTAGCCTATGTGTTTATCCTCAACGGGGCCCTGGCGCTGTTGGCCTCACGGGGCCGCAGACAAAGTGGGTAAGGGGAAAAATACTCCATAACTCACCCTGGACATCCAGGCACGCGAGGCGTATGGTAAGGCAATGACGTCAATCAATCTTTTAATCACGGCGCTGGGCTTCATTGTGATCTTCCTCACCGGCTACGGGCTCAGGCGATTGGGGCAGCCGTTTCCGACGGTCATCCTGACGGTCCACAAGCTGATCGTGGCGGCAACGATCGTTTTTCTGGTCAAGACTATTCCCGGGTTGGCCAAGCTCACGCTGCCGGGCCAGGCGGAATGGATCGCCGCCATCGCCGCTGGGGCGTTCTTCCTGCTGGCGATCGTTTCCGGCGGCTGGTTGAGCGCGGTCAAGAGCATGCCGGCCTGGGTCCGCGCGCTGCACCTCATCATGTCTTTCCTGACCGTGATCTCCACCGCTTTATTTCTCTACCTATTATACCGGCGCGGGTAACAAGGCTTTATGGACCGTGCTTGATCTTTTGCATGGAGCCCATTGCCATTGTCCCGCATCTCATCTTCCTTTTTCTCTTTCTTGCTAACATCTAACGTCCAACATCTAACTTCTGACATCTGAGTTTTTATCTCATTTATTGCCTGTAGACTCATTTTATTCTTCCTGGTACCCCTCCCAACAGCCGGCGGTGTTTAATCCATATATGTCCAGGTCCGCGCAGTGGTCATGGCGGACGTGGGCAAGGCATGGGTTCCAGCCGGAGCCGTGCCGGGGAGGGGGGGTATGGAAAAGAAAAAGAGGGTGATCGCAGCGTGGGCCATGATGGGCGTGCTGCTGCTGGCGTCCATTTCGCTGCCGGCCAGGGAGCGGAAAGGCGCCCGGGTCAAGGTGGAGCAAAACGACGGGGCCATTGTCAGCGGCGAGCTGCTGATGGTCAAGAGGGACAGCCTGGTTGTAAATGGAAAAACCGGGGGCGTGATCGTCAACCTGGCCGATGTCCGTTCGGTGCGGATCTTGAAAAAGTCGAAGGCCGGGACAGGCCTGCTGCTCGGACTGGTCGGCGGCACGGTGATCGGGTATGCCCTGGGCAGGCAGTCGCCCGGATGCCAGGACCCGGATCTGACCGCCGGCCTGGCCGCCTTTTTTATCGGCCTGCCGGCAGCGGGCCTTGGCGTGGTGACCGGATTGATCATGGGCAAGGACTCGGTCCTGAACATGGGGGAAATGGAACGGGGAAAACTTTTGCTCAGGCTCAACCGTTACGCCCGCGTTCCCGATGCTTATCTCTCCTCCGGGGAATAAGAAAGAAATGAAGCCAGGTCTTGCCGTTCGGCCAAAACGGATATAGCCTGGCCCCGGGCATTGAATTCATGGAATGCGAATAGTACTATTTGTAATCTGAAATCAACTGTCCGGAGATCATCATGCAAAATGAAGAAAGACGCGCCGGGAAAGAGTTCGCTGCCGTGTGCGGGCTCTACTGTGAAGCATGCACCTTGTTCATCGCCACGAAAGAAGACCCGGCCAGGCTCAAGATGCTGGCGGCGCGGTTTCAAATGAGCGAAGAAGAGGTCCGCTGTCATGGCTGCCGGACCGACAAGCGAGGGCCTTATTGCCGGACTTGCAGGATGTCCGCGTGCGCCGCGGAAAAAGGGATCGATTTCTGTGCGGATTGCGCCGAATATCCCTGCGCCGACCTCAAGAAGTTTCAAGCGGAGCGGCCGCACCGGATCGAGTTGTTCGACGATTTGGCGCGGATCAAGGCCGCGGGATATGAGCGCTGGCTCGAGGATGCCAGGGGGAATTATGCCTGCCCTCAATGTCGCGCCATCAATTCCGCCTACGACCTGAAGTGCCGGAAATGCGGCCATGAGCCGAGCTGCGCTTTCGTGGCCAGGCACAAACCGGCGATTGAAAAAGCCCTGAAGAACAGGTAGGGGCGTGGAAAGGGAAACCATTCAAGCCTTGCTGATGATGAGTTGGGAAACTTCCGGGACAGCGAGATTTTTCTTCATTTTATGAAAAAGGTCATTGTCCTGGTCGGTCCGAAAGGCGCCGGGAAAACCACCATCGGGCGCTTCCTGGAGGCTGAGCTGGGGATCGAATTTTTTTGCGTCGAGCCGCTTTTTCTGGAAGTCCGCGCCCGGCTTGGCGCCTCCCATCCCGACCTTGAACGACAAGGCTTCGAGGCGGTGCTGGCGAGCCTCGGCGACGCCCTCGCGCGCAGCGCGGTCGTGTGTTTCGACTCCACCGGGGCGTCCGCGCGCTTCCCCTGGCTCCTGTCCGAGCTCGGCAAACTGGCGCGGGTTGTCCTGATCCGCGTCCTGGCCGACCCGGCGCAGTGCCTCGAGCGCGTCCGGCAACGAAACGCCGCCCTGCACATCCCGATCGCGGACGCTGCCATTGAGCGCATCAATGACGTAGCCGCGCGCGTGGAGCTTCCCTGGGATGCCAAGCTCGACAACCGCGGCGAGTTCGACGGCGTTGCCATCCGCGCCGCCATCCGGAAAATCAGGGACTGACGGCAAATCGGGAAAAACGGTGTTAGGGGTGGCGCTGCGAGAGGCTCGGGCGTAGAAATGGAGCGAAACGGGAAGACGCCGTGCGGCCGGAAACGAACTCCAGGTCGGGAGACGAAGGGGCATCGCGGCTGGAATATTTTGTCTCGCAGGTATAGTATCCGATCATGCGCATGATGGAAAAGAACGTTTCCACGCTTCTCCTAATCTTATTATGTGTCTTCCTGACACTGGGCCAATGCTGTTTCTCGAATCAAAAGGTGGAAACGCAGGTCTACAACATGCCCGACTCGATCGTGCAGGAGATCGACCGGGCGGTTCAGGACGGCAATTTCTCATGCGCCAGGAAAACGCTGTTCAGCCGGGATTACTTCCAGCTGGACAATGAGCGTTTGCTGATCCTGATCGGCATTCCCGATTACTTATGCGCATCCAATTCGTTCATGCCGGTTGTTGCGGACGGCCAGGGCAAATGGCTGGCCGGTCCGCCCATGCCCGGAGCGCCTTCCTGGATTGTGCGTGGAGCGGATGACGCCTTGTGGCTGGCTGCGCAGTGGCAGGTCGAAGGGACGTTTCCCGCGCTGTATCGCAGCCTGAACGGCGTCGACTGGCAGGAGATCAAGCTGCCGGAAAACAGGGGCGTGGACTGCTGCTTTGAAAGGCTGGAGCGGATCTGCTTCCACCGTGGGGTTGTCCGCTTGAAATTTGCCGGCGACGCGACCGCAAAGACGGCCTACTGGGAAGCCAAGCTTGAGGCCCTTGCCCTCTCCGGACAGAGCCCGGTTTGGAAACCGGTCGTTGTCGTCCAGGAAGGCGCCGACGAGATTTCCTGCCCATTCGTCCCCTTGGACCATGGCTCCTGGATCAGAATAGAATCGGAGCAATCAAGCTGGATCTACTTTAAAAAGAACAGAATGTATGCGAAAATTTCGCTGGTCATCCCCGGCTCGCTTGAATAAAGAGGCGCAGTGCCGGTTTTTTTTAAAATTTGAGAAAAGCGCAGTGAAATCACAGACCAAATAAATTCAGGAGACCGTTAATGAAAGCCATCGTAACCGAACAATACGGGCCGCCCGATGTTCTCAAGCTCGCCGAGGTGGACAAGCCCGCTCCCAGGGAAAATGAGGTGTTGATCAAAGTCCGGGCGGCGTCGCTGAACGCCTTTGACTGGCACATGCTGCTGCCCGACCCGTTCATGGTCCGCCTCATGGGCGGCGGGCTGCTGAAGCCGAAGAACCGCATCCTCGGGACCGACATGGCCGGAAGAGTGGAGGCGGCCGGCGGCAGCGCAACCCAGTTCAAGCCGGGCGACGAGGTGTACGGCGACCTGGCCCGTTGGGGCTGCGGCGCCTGCGCCGAATATGTTTGCGCTCCCGAGCAGGCGCTGGCGCTCAAGCCCGTGAACATGAGCTTCGAGCAGGCGGCGGCCGTCCCCATGGCGGCGCTCACCGCCCTGCAGGGGCTGCGCGACAAGGGGCATATCCGGCCCGGGCAAAAAGTGCTGGTCAACGGCGCCTCCGGCGGCGTGGGCACGTTCGCGGTGCAGCTCGGCAAATTTTTTGCGGCTGAGGTCACCGCCGTCTGCAGCGCCGGCAACGTGGAAACGGCGCGCCTGCTTAGGGCCGATCACGTCATCGATTATGCAAAAGAGGATTTTACCAAAAGCGGGCGGCAATACGACCTGATCCTCGGGGCCAACGGCTTTCATCCGCTCGCGGACTACAAGCGGGCGCTGGCTCCCGGGGGAATTTATGTCATGACCGGGGGCACCATGAAGCAGATCTTCCACGCCATGCTCCTGGCGCCGTGGTACTCCATGACCGGCGGCAAAAAAATGGGGGGCATAACCGCGCAGGCGAACCAGAAAGACCTGATCTTCATGAAGGAGCGCATGGAAGCCGGGGACGTGGTCCCGGTCATCGACAGGGTTTATCCGCTGGCCGAGGCCCCCGAAGCCCTGCGCTATCTTGTTGCCGGGCACGCCAGGGGGAAAGTCGTGATCCAGGTCCCTGGGAACAGCGCTTGACATGACGGCCGGGCGGATGGCTGCGGCGGCTGAAGACGCCCGGATCCGTGCAAAGGGACATCGAGGCGAGGTCTTGAAATGACATTTTTATTGGTGAAGCCGGTCAATGATGGTCCAGTCCATTCAAGCCCCGGCCCCTTATTTCAACCGGAAGGAGGGATCAATGGAATTCTATGAAACCGTAAGAAAACGGCGGACGGTGAGGGAGTTCCTGGAGAGGCCGGTACCTGAGGCGGCGATCCGCCGGGCGCTGGCGGCCGGGCTGCGGGCGCCGTGCAACGCCCACCTCAAGAGCTGGCAGTTCGTCCTGCTGCGCGACCCGGAGAAAAGGGGCAAGGCGGTCGTCGATTGGCTGAAGGCCCGGGACATGACGGGCAGCGGGGAGATCGAGCGCTTCATCGCCCGCTTCGATGACGAGGAGCTGAAGAAAGTCTACCGCCGCTCGCTGCCGCGGCAGCAGAGCATGATGCTCGAGGCGCCCGAGCTGCTGCTGGTCTGCTTTAAAATGAAACCCCTGGGCGAGTGCGGCACGCTCTTCGAGCTCAACCCGCTGGCCTCGGCCTGGATGGCGATCGAGAACATCATGCTGGCGCTCGCCGCCGAGGGCCTCTATGGCTGCACCTACACCCCCTACGCCGCCAAGGGGCTGAAGGAGTTCCTGGGCGTGCCCGCCGGCTTCGAGATCGCCGCCGTCATCCCCTTCGGCTATGCCAAGGAACCGCCCGGGGAAAGCGAGGCCGAGGATCTCGACGCGCGAATGCATGTCGACGGCTGGGGCAATAAGACCCTTGTTTTGCATTAGCCCCATCACGGTGGGATCGGTCCAGGGAAGAAATAGTGTCAGGTCTTACATTGTGACAAAATGAGATTTCTTGTCTAATTGGAAACAAATTCGTGTTCTGAGCATGGGGAAAAGTGGTAATGTAAGACCTGACGCCGAGCTTTCCTGGAAACGAATCCATGCGGCCGGAACCTGGGGAGGAAATAAGATGATGAAATTCGCAAGGTGGATGATCGCTGCGGCACTCGTTAATGTTGCCGCGGCAGGTTTGACCTGGGGCGCGGAGAAAGCCCCCAACCTGGAAATGCTGCGCCGCGAAGTGGAGACCGTTGCGCGGTCGATCGACGGCAAGCTGGGAGTGGCCCTGCTGGCACTGGAGACGCGGGAGACCTTCCTGTTCAACGGCAACGACCGCTTCCCCATGCAGAGCGTTTACAAGTTTCCCCTGGCCTTGGCCGTGCTCGACCGGGTGGACAAGGGCCGGCTTTCCCTCAGCCAGGCCGTTCATTTGGCCCTTGCCGACCTCCTGCTCGACAACTGGAGCCCGCTGCGGGAGCGCTATCCTGCAGGAAACGTCGACATCGCCTTGAGCGAGCTGCTGCGTTACACCGTCAGCCAGAGCGACAACAACGGCTGCGATATCCTCTTTCGCATGCTGGGCGGCCCGCCGGCGGTCAAGGCCTACATCCGCGGCCTCGGCATAAAGGGCATGGCCATTGCCGCCACCGAGGCGGAGATGCACCGCGTCCGCGATGCGCAATTCAGCAACTGGTGCGAGCCGGCGGCCATGGCGAGGCTGCTCGACCTCTTTTTCCAGGGCAAGCCCCATACTGTCCCCAGCCGCGATTTCCTGATGCGCCTGATGCTGGAGACCGCCACCGGGCCAAAACGGATCAAGGGCCTGCTGCCCCCGGGTACGGCGGTCGCCCACAAGACCGGCACGTCGTCCACCGATGAAAAAAGGGTGACGGCGGCCACCAACGATGTCGGCATCGTCACCGTGGCTGGAGGCAACCATGTCGCCATGGTCATTTTCCTGGCCGATTCCTCCGCTTCCCTGGAAGCCCGGGAAAACGCGATTGCCCGCGTCGCTCGCGCCGGGTATAATTATTTTTCGTTGTCTAAACCCGGGGAAGAATTGGGGACGGACGGAAAAAGGTAAAAACTCGGGGAAAATTGGGGATGAGTATGCAATCAAGCATAAAGCCAAAATAATGGGAGGAGAGATGATTTTTCATATTACAACCCAAAAGGAATGGGAAGCAGCAAAAGCAAAAGGGATGTATGCCGCCCTTTCGCTTGCGCATGAAGGCTTCATCCATTGTTCAAAAAAGGAACAGATATTGGATACGGCCAATAATTATTTTCGCGGCCAGCACGATTTGATTTTGCTGTGCATCATGCCCGAAAAGCTTCAAGCCGATCTGAAGTATGAAGATCCCACTGGAAAACAAAGCGCGATTGATTTTGGCTTGTTCCCTCATGTTTACGGGCCGATAAATCCGGAAGCCGTAATAATGGCCGTTCCTCTTCCCTGTGATAGCGAGGGGAAATTCAAGCTGCCCGAAGCATTGAATAACTTATAAAGAAAACTTCCGTGGGGCTTGGAAGGCATATGATTATCAGTGCTTGTAAGTATGCACAAATCAAACATTTTTTTAATTCAGTTTTTCAGAAGCTTGTTAGTCGATTCAATTCATGGATAAATGCATATTTACAAGCATCGTCCCTGATAACTTCGCCCGCTTTTAATTGCCAATTCAAAGCTCTATAATAGCCTGCAGGCATGAGATCGATTCATACTGTTTTCGTCGTCGCGTACTTCGCCGCCATGGCCCTCGAGGTCGTCCTGCGGCTGCCCTACAGCCGCCTTCACCGCCGCACGGAGAAAAAGGACCGGCGCATCGACATCCGCGAGCGGATCGTTCTTGCCGCCCTGTCGCTCGGAACCTTGTTGCTTCCCCTGATCTATGCGCTGACGCCATGGCTCGACTTCGCCGACTATCGGCTGCCCCAAACCTCCGCGATCGTCTTGGGTGTCCTCGGCCTGCCCCTGTTGGCCGCAGCCGTATGGGTCCTCTGGCGGGCGCACCGCGACTTGGGCGCCGGCTGGTCGCCCTCGCTGGAGATCGCCGAAGGCCAGAGGCTGATCACCACGGGCATCTATGGCTCGGTCCGCCACCCGATGTACGCCTCGCTCCTGCTGTGGAGCCTGGCCCAGCCCCTGCTGCTGCAGAATTGGGTCGCCGGGCCGCCCGGGCTGGCGGTGCTCCTTCTGGCGCTCCTCGTGCGCGTGCCAGGGGAGGAGCGCATGATGCTCGATCACTTCGGTGACGAGTACCGCGCCTATTCCCTGCGCATGGGACGGGTGCTGCCCCGCATCAACGTTTTTCGGGGAGAACGGGGCTGAAAACCTGGATGTGTGGCTGCATGCCGACGGCAGGGAGAATATGGATCATTTTTTGAAAAATCACTGCCATTGATTCGAATGTTTTTCAGGAGATGTCTGAAATGAACTGCGACAAAATGGAAATAGCGGAGATCAAGGCGCGGCTGGAAAAGATCGAAATGCAGCTGGGCTTCCTGTTCAGGAGCCTGAACATCACCACCCGCGAGGCGCCGGCCGGGAGTGCTTCAGCGGCGGTCCTGGAACTGGCGGCCAAGGGAGACAAGATCGCCGCCATCCGGGCGTTCCGGGAGGAGACCGGCGCGAGCCTGAAGGACGCCAAGATTTTTATCGAGTCGCTTGGCAGGGGGAACCGGTCTTGAAATGACCGTTCCAACTGAAGCAATCAGTCGATAGTCGGCATTTTATTTCTAGATCTGACCTTTTCTTGATCGATTTTCCAGATAATTGCCTTTGGACGGGAGGCATCTCGCCCGGAAGCTGCACCGGAACCAGAAAAAAACAGATTCCACGAGATTCTGACCACTGTCAGGGTATTTATCAGTTAAAGAGACGTCGCGGCCGCAACTCGGGGACGCCCGCCCCCGCGGGGCGGCAACAAGGAGGGAAAACATGCATGCTGCATTTCGTAGCCTGATCTTGGGCGTCCTGCTCATTCCTGGCATCGCTGCGGCCCAGAATTGCCTGGTGATGGAACCCGACGCCAATACGGCATGGACCTCGGGGCAGCTGGTGACGATCCGCTGGAATGGCGGCGAAATCCCCGCCGATCACCTGATGAAGCTCCGCCTGCGCAACGAGGCCAATACGGAAATCGTTTTCAATATCACTCCTCAAAGCCAGAACACTCCCAATACGGGCCAGTACCAATGGACCGTCGATGCCGCCATCCCCCCGGGGCGCTACATCGTGCGCGTGAACGACACCCAGGGCCCGGTGCAATGCGACAGTCCGCCGTTCACCATTCGGGGCGGCATGACCATTGCGGATATCCCGAGAACCCCGCCATCCCCTCTCCCTCCCCGACCGGACCTTTGGATCTACTGGAACCTCCCGACCGGGCTGCAGTTCAACACCACGGATGCCACCGTATTCCGGGTGGGGGTCAAGAACCTCGGCCAGGCGGGATCGCCTGCCTGTCCCTTTGACTACACCATAACTGACGGAAATGGCCAGAGCAAAAGCATCCGTCTCCAGGTGCCGCGGATAAAGGCGGGTGGGATGGAGCTGCTCCAGTTTCAGTACCAATTCACCGCTGGGGGAACCTACGTGTTCACGGGGATGGTGGACCCTAAGGATGAGGTCAGGGAAATGGACGAGACCAATAACCGTTTGTCCCAGACCCTGGCCGTGGCCGACGACATCAAGCCCGACCTCACCCTGGTGGATGTTTCCCAGTTTTATAACTCGGATATCGGCAGCACCCACAAAGTATGGGGAAAGGTGAAAAATATCGGTAAACGCCGGTCGCCCCCGGTACAGCTGGATATCAAGTGTTCACCCAAGGTGAAAACCCGCACCAAAACCATCCGCTCCCTGAACCCGGGAGATACGGAATACTTCGAGTTCGGCTTCGAGTATTGGACCACCGGAACCAAACACGGCGTCCTCTGGGTGGACATGGGCGACCAAGTGGACGAGATCAATGAGGAAAACAACCGCTTGACCTTTTCCTTTCAGGTGATAAGCGGGACTGTTTTCGATTAAATATGGGGGGTCTGCCGAGAGCTTGAAAGGAGCCCTTGATAATGCACGTGCCGAGCTGGCGGGGTCAGTGGCATTGGGATCAATTCCGGGAATGACATTTTTTATGAAAGTGCACAAAAATCACGCTGTCAATTGAAAACCAGACTCAATTTTTTAAAAACATAAATATCACATTTCTCTTTATTGATATTCTTTTCCGGCGGCACTACTATTTTTTGTGAAGATACAGGCGATAGTGAGCACAGTGAGGGAGGCGGCGAATGAAAAGAGAGAGAAAAGGACGCAAGCGGGTCCAATCGGGGTGTGCGCTGGCCGCCCTGATCTTGGCCCTGACGATGAGTTTCTCCTGCAAGTCGAATGATTTGCCGCAGGGGCTTTCCGCGAAATTCTCGACAAATAAAGCGGAATACGGGCAGGGAGAAGCGATCCATCTGCAATTGCTCCTGCGAAACGAAAGTGGCGACCCCATGACGCTGACCTTCGCCAGTTCCCAGAAATATGACTTCTGGGTGCGAAACGCGAACGGCGGCGAAGTCTGGCGCTGGTCCGACTCCAGGGTGTTTCTCGCCGTCATCACTCATGTCGACATCCTGCCCGGCGCAACCATTCAACTCGCTGAAACCTGGGATCAGTTGACTCTCGGGGAAACGGCGGTCCCGCCCGGCACCTACACCATCCATGCCGGAATCGTCATTGGCGATGCGCCCGGGATCGACCCCGTGACCATCACCATCCGCTGAACCGGGGCCGCCGATCAAAAGGGCGCGACAAACAGGCAGACTTTTTGCCAGTTCGTATCTTCCCTGTTGTCTTTAGCTTCCCATTCAGGGCTTCGTTCTTCCTCTACCTATTTACCCCTCTGTTTCTATACCTCTTGTCTCTTTTCTCCAGCCTCTCGCCTCTTGTCCGTTTCCCGGTATTGTGATCGCTTTTCTTCGCGGCTATAATCGATCCAATGAAAAAAGAATGACCCGAAAACAAACAGGAGGTTGCGCGAATGAAATTGTGGATATCGTTGTTGATCTTAGCGATAGCGGCGGCGGCTCCGGCCTGGGCGCAGGCCGCGGGGGGCGATGAGATGAAGGGCGCCGAGGCGGTGACCAAGCTCCCGGCGCCGCGCCTTGACGGCCCGGTCTCGGTCGAGAAGGCGATCAGGGAGCGGCGATCGGTCCGCAGCTTTTCGGAGGAGGCGCTGACCCTTGAGCAGGCGGCGCAACTGCTGTGGGCCGCCTACGGCGTCACCAAGCCGGTCCCCGACGGCCCCGCCTTCATCCGCGGCGGCCTGCGCGCCGCGCCCTCGGCCGGCGCCCTCTACCCGCTGGAGGTCTATCTCGTAGCCGGGAATGTGACCGGCCTGGCGCCGGGGATCTACCGCTACGTTTCGGAGAAGCACGAGCTGGCCAGGATCGAAGCGGGCGACCGGCGCGATGCCCTGTGCCGGGCGGCTCTCGGCCAGGCCTGGATCCGCGAAGCCCCGGTGGTGCTGGTCTTCAGCGCGATCTTTGAGCGTACCACCAAGAAATACGGCGAGCGCGGGCGAGAACGCTACGTCTGGATGGATGCCGGCTTCGCGGGCGAGAACGTCTACCTGCAGGCCCAGGTAATGGGCATGGGCTGCTGCATCGCCGGCGCCTTCGACGACGCCGCGGTCAAGGATGCAGTGAAGATGGCTACCGCCGAAGTGCCGGTCTGCATCCTGGGCGTGGGCAAACGGAGATAGGGTCAAAGCGGAAGCGGGCGCCGTAGATGCTGAAAGACGGTTTGCCCGGCCCAGGCTGGCCGGGATGAAGTATCGCGAACGGGAGGTAAGCATGAGCGACAGGATATTGGTGGCCTACGGCAGCAAGCATGGCATGACGGCGGAGATCGCCGAACGCATCGGCAAGATCATCCGCGATGCGGGATTCGAGGCGGATGTATCTCCCGCCGGGACGGCCAAGAGCCCGGCCGACTATCGGGCCGTCATCCTGGGCAGCGGGGTTTATGCCGGCATGTGGCGGCGGCCGGCGGCGAAGTACCTGAAGGCCCGCGAGGCCGAGCTGGCCAAAAAACCGGTCTGGCTTTTCTCCAGCGGCCCCACCGGTTCGGGCGATCTGGAAAAGCTGCTGAGCGGCTGGAATTTCCCCGGCGGGTTGCGAGCCGTCGCCGAGCGCATCAAGCCCAGGGGGATCGTCGTTTTCCGCGGGGCCTTCGACGAAGGCCAGGCGAGTTTTTTCGAGAAGTGGATCATGAAAAAAGTCAAGGCGGAGTCCGGCGATTTCCGCGACTGGCCGGCCATCGAGGCCTGGGCTCGTGACATCGCCACCACTCTGAAGGTAACCTGAGCATCCGGGCACTCAGCACGAATCCATCCCCGAAGGTTTTCTCGGGGCATAATGAAATCATTTCCAGGAGGTTTCGCCGATGCGCATAAAAAAATGGTTTTTCCCGGCTTTCATGATCTTTGCGGCGGCCATGGCCGTCGTATCCGCCCAGGACGCGGCCGCGCCTGCCGGCAGGGCCCAGACTGTCGCTGAAGTGCTGGCTGCGGCCGGGGCGGAAGAATGGCGCCCGCTCGACCCGGAGAACACTCTCTATCTCGAGTTGGACTCGGGCCGGGTGGTCATCGAGCTGATGCCGGTCTTCGCGCCGCTGCACGCGGCCAACGTCAAGGCCCTGGCGCGCGAGAAATACTATGACGCCCTGGCGGTCATCCGCGTCCAGGATAACTACGTCGTGCAGTGGGGCGATCCGAACGACGAGGTCCCGGAGAAAGCGCGCAAGGTCCTGAAAGCCAAGGCGACGCTGCCGGCCGAGTTCGAGCGCCCGTTGGACGAAAGCATTTCCTTCACGCCGCTCCCCGACGGCGATGTCTACGCGCCGGAAGTCGGTTTCTGCGGCGGCTTTCCGGTCGCCCGCGACCGCAAGGCGGGAAAGATGTGGCTGGCCCACGGCTACGGCATGGTCGGCGCCGCCCGCGGCAATGCCAGCGACAGCGGCGGCGGCGCCCAGCTCTACGTGGTGATCGGCCAGGCGCCGCGCCACCTGGATCGCAACATCACCCTCCTGGGCCGCGTGGTCCAGGGGATGGAGAGGCTCTCCTCGCTGCCCCGCGGCGGCGGGGAGATGGGCTTTTACGAAAAGCCCGAACAGCGGGTCCCCATCCGCTCGATCCGCGTCGCCGCCGACGTGCCGCCCGCCGAGCGCAGCGAGCTGGAAGTGCTGCGCAGCGAAAGCGTATCATTTCGCAGGCTGATCGAGGCGCGGCGCAACCGCCGCGGGGATTGGTTCTTGTTTTCGGCCGGCCGCATCGACCTCGGCAACATGACCGTTCCCGTGCGCGATAAAATGAGGGAGCCGGGAACCTGAGCCGTCCCGGACGGTTCGCTATACCTGGAGGCACAGCGACGGAGCCATGGACGACTATCCCGATCACTGGTAGCAACTGGAGATCCTCGCCCCCAACTCCCTCTTTTTCTAACCGCGCCGGCTCCGACCGGTCCGGCAGCAACGTTTTTTAGACTGCGTGGCGGTTGGGGCCCTCCTTTGCCGGCGCGATGGCGATAACCAGCAGGGTTCGGTTTTCGTAGTACAGGGCATGCTGGAAAAAATG
This sequence comes from uncultured Clostridia bacterium, assembly GCA_964562095.1. GTDB lineage: Bacteria > Acidobacteriota > Aminicenantia > UBA2199 > UBA2199 > UBA2199. The sequence goes on from CAZLSH010000001.1 coordinate 122,685, forward strand.
AACCTTCTCGGTGCCCTGGCGGCGATCGCCTTTTACGTCCTGGTCATCCTGGTTTTTGCCGCGCGGCTGCTGGGACGACCGCGCTGGGAGCACGGCCTGGGATTCATCGTCCTGCTGCTGGCTTTTCCCGCCGCCCTGCTGCTGGCCACGGCGCCCGGCCTGGGGCGTCCGCCCCTTTATTATGCCCAGCTCGCGCTGCTGCTGGCATACCTTGTCGTCGAAGCGCTCCTGGACTACGTGTTCAGGGTCGATTTCCGGAGCGTGCGCTGGATGACGATCTCCTACGTCACCCTGTTCTTCGCCGCCTCGGGCGGAATGATCGGGGTGGCCATGCTCGCCGGCCGGGCCTGGGGCCTGGCGGCGATCGCGCTGTTCCTGGCCATGGCCGTCCTTTCCTTCGTCCAGCGTGCCGTCACCGGCATGTGAGGCCGGGGGCAGGAGAAGCACGGCGCTTTCCCGGCAGGAGGCCAACCAAGGTTGCGGCCCGCCCGGTTTCATACTATATTACAAACATGAACCGAGCGATCATCATTCGTCGTTATGTTCGCTATCCGCTACCTCTACTCGCGCTCGCCTTCTGGCTGTCGGCCGCCGCCTGCCCGGCGCAGGTCGAGGAATCCAAAAGCATCTGGCCGCCCATTTCCGGCGGCCAATGGTTCTGGATCGTTCCCAGGGCCGATCTCACTCCCGCGGAAATGCAAGCCGCGTTCAGCAGGCTGGTCGAGGAGCGCACGGCCTACCTGGACGCCAAGTTCAGCGCCACCGTTTTTTTCGCCCAACAGGCCCGGCTCAGCGCCGGCAAGGCGAAAAAGAGAAAAGGCTACCGCCAGCACCCCGAAAAAGCCGATGACCTGCGCATCGAGGCCGAATGGCAGACCGGATACCTTAATCAGCACCGCGGCCATTCCTACACCTTCATCCCCCTTGACGCCGTCCGCGGCCTCAGCCTGCATTTCCTGCAGCGTCCGCGCGAGCGTTTTCCCAAGGCTCCCGACGGGCGCAATTGGGTCGTCAGCGTCCTGGTCGGGACCTCCTATAATTTTTTGTTCAGCCTGGAAGACTCGGCCCGGGCTTTTATCAACGCCGTGGCCTCGGCCGTCCGGCAACGGGGTCTGGCGCTGGAGTTCTCCCGCTTCGGGCTGATGTGGGAGAACGTGACCCCGGCCCAGGCCGCGGAGATGGGGCGGCCCGTTGGCGGCGGCGTCCTGGTCACGATGACGGCTTTCGGCGGCCCCGGCGACCATGCCGGCATCCGCCCGCTGGACGCGGTCCTCGAGGTGAACGGCGTGGCGGTGAAGAATTTTTCCCACTTCTCCCTGCTGCTGGAAGGCATTCCGCCAGGAAGCAAGGCGTCGCTGCTCGTGCTGCGGCGCCTCAAGCCGCCCGATCGTTTCCCGGAGCCGGCACCCTGGGATACCTTGACGGTGGAGCTGGAGGCCAGGCTGCCGGCCGGATGAAGCCCGGCGGGCCGGGAGCGGCATTTTCAGTTCAAGGAGGTGAGCATGAAGACCGGTCAACAGGCGGCCATCGCCTTCATCATGGGGATCTTCATCCTGATCGCGGTTTTCGTCAGCCACCTGGCGCTGACCGACATCTACCACAACGAGGACGACCTGCGCCTGGAGTGGAACATCCTGCGCGTCTGCTTCGCCGCGGTGGTGGCCTTCCAGGTCTTCATCCTGGCGACGCTGCTGCGGGTGATCCGCGGCGGCGCCGGCAAAGAAGAGAACATGAGATGATCCGGGGAGGAAAACAGGCATGATCTTGAAAGCGATCGTCATCCTGGGCAACATGGCGCTGTTTGCGCTCACCGCCCTGATTCTCGTCGTCGACGGCCCGCCCGCGGGGGCTCCCTTCGTAACGCTGATACTGCTGGCGCTGCTGGTGCCGCTTGGCAGCTCGATCGTGCTCATGCGCTCGTCCAGAGGGGCTGCCGCGGGAGCGGCGCTGGCTGTCGCCAACCTGGCTCTGCTCGTCTTTGCCATCTGGGCGATCGCGGGCCGCTTCCCGCGCCTGGAGGAGAAGGGGACCATTGTTTATGCGCTGCTGCTGCTATTGGCGCCGCTGCTCAGCCTGTTTGCCCTTCTCAAGGCCCGGCGCGGGGCGGCGCGGCCGTAGACGGCCGTCGGGGAAGATTCCCTTCCTGAGACCGGCGGCGCTGCGCGTTTCCTGCTATAATGATCGATCGTTTTCGGGAGAAAGCCAATGAAAACCATCGGGCTTCTGGGCGGCATCACCTGCGAGTCGTCGCTGGTCTACTATCAGCTCATCAACGAGCTGACCCGGGCGCGGCTCGGCGGCCACAACTCGGCGCGCAGCGTCATGGTGTCGGTGAACTTCGCCGACGTCCAGCCGCTGACCGAGCGCGGGGACTGGAAAGAGGTGTTGGCGATCCTGCTGCAGGCGGCGCAGGCGATCGAGCGCGGCGGCGCCGACCTGCTGCTGCTCTGCGCCAACACCGCCCACAAGCTGGCCGACGAGATCGGCCGCGGGGTCGGCATCCCCATCGTCCACATCGTCGACGCGACCGCCGAAGAGATCCGCAAGACCGGCTTGCGCCGGGTCGGCCTGCTGGGGACGCGCTTCACCATGGAGGAGGAATTCTTCAAGGGTCGCCTGCGGGACCGGCACGGCATCGAGGCGCTGGTCCCGGAAAAGGAGGATCGCCAGCGCGTTCACCGCATCATCATCGACGAGCTGGCCCTCGGCGTCGTCGACCCCCAGGCGGAGGAGACGGTCTGGAAGGTCATCGACGGCCTTGTCGCGGCAGGGGCGCAGGCCGTCATCCTCGGCTGCACCGAGCTGCCGCTGCTCATCAGGCATGACCGGGGCGCCGTGCCGCTGTTCGACACGACGGCGATCCACGCCCGGGCCGCGGTGGACCTGGCACTGAAATAGATGGATGCCAGGGTTTTGCTCCGGGATTGATGTTGAAAAAACTGGTGAAACAATTTGCCTTCGGGAGGAGCAATGAATTTAAATGAGTCCGTTAGGCTAAAAAAAATATTCCGCGGCGATAACGCCATCCTGGCTTCTCTGGCCTTAGCGAAGCTCCTGGTCCATCTGGCGACCAATCTGTTCGGCGGCTACGGTATTTTCCGCGACGAGTTCTACTACATCGCCTGCAGCAAGCAGCTCGCCTGGGGCTACGTCGACCAGCCGCCCTTCTCCATCGCCCTGCTGTGGCTCAATCGCCAGCTGATCGGCGATTCGCTCTTTGCCTTGCGCCTGCTGCCCGCCGTTGCCGGCGCCGCGACCGTGTTCCTCGCCGGCCTGATCACGCGCAAGTTGGGCGGGGCGCGGTTCGCCCAGGTCCTGGCGTCCGCGTCGGCCCTCGGCGCGCCGCTGCTGCTGGGGATGAACGGCTATTATTCCATGAACGCGTTCGACATCCTGTTCTGGACGCTCGCGTTCTACCTGATCGTCCTCATCGCGGAAAACGCCGCCCCGAAATACTGGCTATTCCTCGGCATCGTATTGGGGCTGGGGCTGCTGAACAAGATCGGCGTTCTCTGGCTGGGCGCCGGCCTGCTTTTGGGGCTGCTGCTCACCGTGCATCGCCGGCGGCTGCTGGAGCGGGGCCCCTGGCTTGCCGCCGCCATCGCCTTCCTTTTATTCCTGCCGCATTTGGTCTGGCAGGTCGCGAACCATTTCCCGACCCTGGAGTTCATCCGCAACGCCACGGGGGAGAAGTACGCCGCCTCCTCGGCGGCGTCGATCTTCCTGGAGCAGGCCCTGAACATGAACCCGCAGACGCTAGTCTTCTGGCTCCCGGGGCTGGTCTACTTTCTCGTGGCCAGGCCCGTGCGCCGCTGGCGCATCCTGCCGGTCACCTACCTGGCGGTGTTCGCCGTCCTCGTCGTCAACGGCAGCAGCAAGGCGGAGTACCTCGGCCCCATGTTCCCCATGCTCTTCGCCCTGGGAGCGGCCGCCCTCGAGAGGTTCATCGTCCGTTTCAAATGGCGTTGGCTAAAGCCGGTCACGCTGGTGCCGCTGCTGCTCAGCGGCGTGGCCATCGCTCCGCTCGCCCTTCCCGTACTGCCCATCGAAGGCTACATCGCTTACGCCCAGGCACTGGGCATGGCGCCGTCCACGCCCGAGAAGAAGGAGCTGGGCCGGCTGCCGCAACACTACGCCGACTGTTTCGGCTGGGAGAAAATGGTACAGGCTGTCGCAGCCGCTTATGAGACCCTCTCGACGGAAGAAAAGGCCAAGTGCGCCATCCTGGCCAACAATTACGGCGAGGCAGGGGCGATCGATTTTTACGGGCCGAAGTACGGACTGCCGCGAGCCATCAGCGGCCACAACAATTACTGGCTCTGGGGGCCGCATGGGGCAACCGGCGAGGTGCTCATCCGCCTGGGCGGATCGGCCGAGGCGCTGAAAGAATCCTATGCCGTAGTGATCCCAACGGGCGTGTTCCATGACGACTTCTGCATGCCTTACGAGAACAACATGACGGTCTGGGTCCTGAAGAACAGGCGGTCGCCGCTCACGGCAGACTGGGACGAATTCAAGCACTACGAGTAAATTTCTGTTCAATGCGAATCAGATAGAAATCAATGATTCCATTGCCGGGTATCGGGGCGCATGAAACCTTCCGAAATAACCATCCGTATTCAATGAATACTATGAAACGATGAGAAATTCGACGAGTGGTATCTGCGAGCCGGCAAGTGTCATTCCCGAGTTTCGCTTTTCAGGAGGCGCAAATGATCGAAGGGAATCACTCGTTTCGGATTTTTTCGCGCTTGTTCGGTCTCGTCTTTCTCTTGGCAGCGATCCCGGTTCCGACCGGGCAGGCAAAATCGACAGCTCCCCGGCAGGCGTTGAAGGTGGACCCGCTCCTGATCGCTGAAGCCGGAGAGGTATGGAAGCTGATCGCGGCCCCAAAAAATTCCATTTGGCCTGGTTGGGATGCAACCGCTACGCCCCTGCTTTTTTATTTGCCGGGGGAGCAGGATGTCCTGATCAATCATCCGCATCCGCCGGCCGGTTTTGTTCCGTATGATGGTCCGGTCCGTTTTCCATATGGCCGGATATTCATCAAGGATGGTCCGACGCTCATTGAATGGGACGGGCAGAACACTTCCCGGGACATCGGCGGGATCCGCACACTCGTTGTGGCCGATACGCTCTCTAACTTGCGGGTCCGGTTTTTCGGGCTTCTGGAGGACGCAAGGCCGGCAGCGGAAAAGATTCAGTCGCTACGCTTCGCGGACCTGGCCACGGACCCCTACAGCCAGCTCGCCATCGTGGTCCACGAGGCATTCCATGTTTTCCAGGATCTCGAAGCTCCCGATCAGGGCGCGAACGAAATGCTGCTGCTGCATTATCCCGTCCTTTCGGTCGCGAACAACGTGGGCTTCGCTCAGGAAGGCGCGGCCCTCGCCGAAGCCCTGGGCGCCCGGGATAATCCGGCATTGTGGCGGGCCGCCAGGCGCTGGCTGGCACTGCGCCAGGAGCGCCGCGCAGGCCTTTCTTCGCAGGCATTGGAATACGAAAATGGCGTTGAATTCAGTGAGGGCCTGGCCAAGTACGCCGAATACCGGCTGTTCCAGGTGCTGGCCCGACGGAAGCCTGGACCGGCCATGGCCTGGGCGCAGGGGTTCGCCGGTTATTCCAATCTGGAGTCCCAGCTGGAAGGGCTGATCGATATGATGGCCCAGCACATGAACGGCGAGGTCCTGGTCAATAATGATCCATATGGCACGGCCCCACTTCGCATGCGCCTGTATTTTTCCGGCATGGCGATCGGCGCGATGCTCGACAGGCTTTCACCCGACTGGAAGGCGCGGGTCTTCGCTCCCGGGATGAGCTTAACCCGCCTCGTGGAAGAGGTGCTGAAGCCTTCGCAGGCTGAGATGGATGAGGCGATTGTGAAGGCGCGAAAGGAACCGGGCTATGCTCTGTTGGTGGAGAAGAAGACCGTTCTTGCCCTGGAAGGACGGACGCGAAACGAGAGCTTGCTCAAGGAGATCGAGAAAGGGGAGGGCATCGGGATCATCGTCGACTATTCGGACCTGGGCTCCCCCAAGCTTTCTATGTCTTTCACGCCCTTTGGGGTCACGGTGCTCGACAAGGAACGGACGATTTTATCGCAGGTTCCCATAACGATTATTTTCGGAACCGAGGGCGAGCTGTCACAAAAAGTTCCGGCGCCGCTCCTGAGAGATACCGGGCGGCGGTTGGTGCGCTTCCGGTTGCCTCCTGGCACGGCCCGGGCGGATGTGGAGAAAGCCCTGGGCACGACGCCGATCGACAGCCGGCCAGCCGAACGGGTGCTGGATTTTCCCGGCGCCACGCTCAAGGCCGCCAACGCACAAGTCAGATGGCAAGGCGAGAACCTGGTCATTATTCTTAAAAAAAGCAGTGGGGAAAGTCGATAAATGCATTACAAATAGGCTGCTGCCGGAATGACGGAAACTTCGGGCCGCGACCGCCTTGTGGATCCGGGCTGGAATTTATTGCGCGATCAATCTATAATTTTATTCACTGAGCAGCAAAGGAGACCAACCCATGGCCTACAAGGATATTTTGCGGAATTCGATCAAGACGTTCGAGGACCTGGAGAAGTGGCTCATCGGCCAGAAGGCGCGTGTTGACCCGCGCCTGCGCGAGGTGATCGCCAAGTACCCGATGCGCGTGAACACCTATTACCTGGGGCTGATCGAGAAGATGGGCGACGGCATCTGGAAGCAGGCCATCCCCGACGTCGAGGAGCTCGAGCACTACATGGATCTGACGCCCGACCCGCTCGACGAGGAGGGCGACATCCCCCTCGGGGGGCCGCGCACCATCATCCACCGCTACCCCGACCGCGTCCTGCTTTTCGCCTCCATCGAGTGCGCCATGTATTGCCGCTTCTGCACGCGAAAACGCAAGGTAGGCGACGAGCTCAAGCACCCGCCGATGGAGGAGATCAACAAGGGCATCGAGTACATCGCCGAGCACGAGGACATCCGCGACGTGCTGATCTCGGGCGGCGACCCCTTCCTGCTCGGTACCCGGCGCCTCGACGAGATCCTGGGCAAGCTGCGGCGCATCCCGCACCTCGACCTGCTGCGCATCGGCACGCGCGTCCCCTGCGTCTGGCCGCAGAAGATCAGCGAGGACGCCGAGTTCGTCGAAATGCTCAGGAGCCATACGCCAAGGTCGTTGAAGGAGCCGCAGTTCTTCATCAACACCCACTTCAACCACCCCAACGAGATCACCGAGGAGAGCTACAGGGCGGTCAAGGTCATCCGCGACCTGGGCATCCCCATGGGCAACCAGAGCGTTCTGCTCAAGGGGGTCAACGACGACACCGACGTCATGCGTGACCTGGTGCACGGCCTGGGGCGGATGGGCATCCGGCCCTACTACCTGTATTACGCCGATTTCGTCGAGGGCACCGGCCATTTCCGCACCCCCATCTTCCGCGGTAAGGAGATCTGCCGCGACCTGTGCGGCAGCACCACCGGTTTCCTGCGCCCGACCTACGTGGTCGACGCGCTGGGCGGCAGGGGCAAGACGCCGGTCGATCTCGGTTACTCGGACGGCATCAGCGACGACCGCAAGGGCGGCGTGATCACCTCGCCGATCGGGCTGGGCAAGGTCTATGTCAATGACCCCATCGAGCGCATCGAGGGCAAGCCCATCCGGCACAACCCGAACAGGAAGTAAAAAGAAAAAAGTGGGATGGGGCATGTTAGCCAATCAAGGAGAGCGAACGCGGGTCCTGAAGCGAAACCGGGGCGCCATTTCCCATGCCGACACCAGCAGGTTCCACGCCGGCGCGGCAATGGAGCGGGCGCTGGCAGCGAAATGAAATACACCCTCCATACCATCGCCGAGCGGCCCGAATGGCGCCCGGCCGTCGAGAAGCTGGAAGCCCAGGCCTGGCCGCGATTCATGCTGCACGGCGATGTACGCAGCTGGCATTCGCTTTTCGAAAGCTTTGCCTCCTGCCAGCTTCTCCTTTGCCACGCGAACGGTGAGCTTTTGGCCGTCGGCCACACCGTGCCCCTCTATTGGGACGGCAGCTTCGCCGGGCTGCCCGCGACCATCGAGGAGATCATTGTCCGGGCCGTGCACGGCCATGATGAGGACCGGCCGGCCAACGCCGTCTCCGCCCTGGCGGCAATGGTCGATCCTGCCCATCGCGGGCAGGGCCTCAGCCGCAGGATCGTCGAGGAGATGAAGGCGCTCGCCGCCCGGCGCGGCTGCGGCTCGCTGATCGCGCCGGTGCGTCCCACCTGGAAGGGCCGTTATCCGCTCATGCCCATGGAGCGCTATGTCGCCTGGCAGCGTGACGACGGCGCCCCGTTCGATCCCTGGCTGCGCGTCCACCACAGCCTGGGAGCGCGGCCGTTGGGCATCGCCCCCGCCACTGTGACCGTGTCCGCCCCGCTGGCGGACTGGGAAGAATGGACAGGAATGATTTTCCCCGCCAGCGGCTCGTATGTGGTGCCGGGCGCCCTGCAGCCGGTGAGCATCGACCGCGTACAAGACTTGGGCTTCTACCAGGACCCCAATTACTGGATGGAGCACGCCGTCGCGCCGGACGAAGCTTGTGGAGAATCGGCTGGAAGCCAACCGCCAACCCGGTCCCGATCTCTTGCGTCTATCGATTCATGATTCGCTCGCTGCCGTCTTGAGATTTTCGCAAAATGGAGGCTTTCATGGGAAACCATTCCGGATCGCCGCTTAAATTCCCGGTCAGGGCGCCGGGCATCATGGCTCTGGCGCTGCTGATTGTCCTGACCTTCCAGGGCGACCTCGGAGGCGCCGAGGCAACGGCGCCGCTCAGCCGCGAGCAGAGGGAGGCCGTGGTCCGCCGCGTGGCCGGTGAGTTTCGCGCCAGGTACGTCTTTGCCGACGTTGCCGAAAAAATGGCGGCGCTGGTCGAGTCCAATTTCGCCAGGGGCGATTACGATGCCGTCACCAGCCTCGAGCCGCTGGCGGCCCGGCTGCAGGAGGACCTGCGCTCGGTCTCCAAGGACCTCCACGTCAAGGTGCTGCCCGGCTTGGTCCCGGGTTTCGATGCCGATCCCGCCATGCTCAGGCGCGAGAACTACGGCTTCACCGCCGTGGAGGTGCTGCCGGGCAACATCGGCTATCTCGATTTTTTCCAGTTCTACTCGGTCAAGGACGCCGGGCCCACGGCGATTGCGGCCATGAACTTCCTGGCCGGCTGCGATGCCCTGATCATCGACCTGCGCTCCAACGGCGGCGGCTATCCCGAAATGCGCTCGCTCATCTGCAGCTACTTCTTCGCCGAGCCCGTATGCCTGATGGAGTTCCGCAGCCGCCAGGGGACCACCCAGGACTGGACGCTGCCCTATGTCCCCGGGCCGCGCCTGCCAAAGATCCCCGTCTATATCCTTATCAGTCGCTTCACGTTCTCCTGCGCCGAGGACTTCTCCTTCTGTATGCAGAACCTTGGCCGGGCCACGATCATTGGAGAGAACACGCTCGGCGGTGCCCATGATGCCGAGCTGCGGTCATTCCCGGCCGAAAATATCTCACTGCAGATCCCTTTCAACGAGGCGCTCGACCCGAAAACCAGGAAAAACTGGGAAGGAGTCGGCATCAAGCCCGACCTGCCGGTGCCGGCCCACCAGGCGTTCCCGGTGGCCGTGCGCGAGGCGGCGCGGGCGCTGCTCAAGGACGAAGTGGACGGCGACCGCAAGTTCCTGTTGGAATGGATCGCGCAGGACTACGGGTCCCAGCTGCGGCCCCTGGCGCTGCAGTCGCGCACGCTGCGCTCCTACGCGGGGAAATACGGTTCCTACCGGGTCGCACTGGAGCAGGGCCAGCTCGTGCTGCACATCGATGAAAAGAGGGCGCGGCGGCTCGTCCCGGTCGGGGCTGACGATTTCAAGATGGTCGCCGACGAGCGGCACGGATATGCCAGCAGCCGGTTGCTGTTCACCCGAAACAAGGCCGGACGAATCAACGGCCTGCTCGTCCATAATCATGACGGCGATCGCTTCCCGGTGCGTAAGCGTGAGTAATTCTTCGTCGCGGCTGCCCCGGGCGTTTGAGGAGAAAAAATGAATCGCTGGTATGAAGAATTGTTCGCGGATTATGCCGGGAAGTACGACCAGGAAGTCTTCACGCAGGGTACGGCCGGGGAGTGCGATTTCATCGAGAGGGAGATCGCGGGTGACAGGAAACAGCGCATCCTGGACATCGGCTGCGGCACCGGACGCCATGCCATCGAGCTGGCGCGCCGCGGCTACGAGGTGGTCGGCGTCGATCTTTCGGAATCGCAGCTCAAGCGAGCGCGTGAAAAGGCGGATGAAGCCGGACTGCGAGTCGACTTCCGCCGCTGCGACGCCAGGGATCTGCCATTTGCCGCCGAGTTCGATTTGGCGATCATGCTCTGCGAAGGGGCCTTTCCGCTGATGGAGACCGACGAGATGAATTTCCAGATCCTGCAGGGGGCGGCGCGGGCCCTGCGGCCGGGAGGCAAATTCATATTCACCACCCTGAACGGCCTGTTTCCCCTGTTCCATTCGGTGCGGGACTTTTTCGCCGCCCAAAAGCAGGACGGCGGCGCCGAGTACAGGAACAACACCTTCGACCTGATGACTTTCCGCGACCATAACCTGACGACCTTCGTCGACGACCGTGGCAACAAAAAGGAACTGCCCTGCAACGAGCGCTACTATGTCCCCAGCGAGATCTCCTGGCTGCTGAAGTCGCTGGGTTTCCGCGACATCGGCATCTTCGGCGCACGCCTGGGCGCTTTCAGCCGCTTGGACCCGCTGACGACCGAAGACTTCGAGATGCTGGTGGTCGCTGAAAAAAAATTATAAATTAAGGTATAATCGCACCATTGGGGAGACCGCGTCAGATTTTCTGAGCCAGCGGTTTTTCACAGGGAGAAAAATATGAAAAAGAAACAGAAACTGACCACGCGCAACGGCGCGCCGGTCGTCGACAACCAGAACACCATGACAGCGGGCCCGCGCGGCCCGGTGCTGCTCCAGGACGTCTGGTACCTGGAGAAGCTGGCCCACTTCGACCGCGAGGTGATCCCCGAGCGCCGCATGCACGCCAAGGGCTCCGGCGCCTTCGGCACGTTCACCGTCACCCATGACATCAGCCGCTACACCAAGGCCAGCATCTTCTCGGCCGTGGGCAAGAAAACCGACATGTTCGTCCGCTTCTCCACCGTGGCCGGCGAGCGCGGCGCCGCCGACGCCGAGCGCGACATCCGCGGTTTCGCCATGAAGTTCTACACCGAGGAGGGCAACTGGGACCTGGTGGGCAACAACACGCCGGTCTTCTTCCTGCGCGACCCGCTGAAGTTTCCCGACCTCAACCACGCGGTCAAAAGGGACCCGCGCACCAACCTGCGCAGCGCCCTGAACAACTGGGACTTCTGGAGCTCGCTGCCCGAGGCGCTGCACCAGGTCACCGTCGTCATGAGCGACCGCGGCATCCCCGCCAGCTACCGCCACATGCACGGCTTCGGCAGCCACACCTTCAGCTTCATCAACGCCAGGAACGAGCGTTATTGGGTGAAGTTCCACCTGCGCACCCAGCAGGGCATCAAGAACCTCAGCGACGAGGAGGCCCAGGCCATCATCGCCAAGGACCGCGAAAGCCACCAGCGCGACCTGTACGAGAGCATCGAGAAGAAAGATTTCCCGCGCTGGACCCTCTACGTGCAGATCATGCCCGAGAAGGACGCGGCCAGCTACAAGTTCCACCCCTTCGACCTCACCAAGGTCTGGCTCAAGAAGGATTATCCCCTGATCGAAGTCGGAGTCATGGAGCTGAACCGCAACCCGGAAAACTATTTCGCCGATGTGGAGCAGGCGGCCTTCAATCCGGCCAACGTGGTCCCGGGCATCGGCTTCTCGCCCGACAGGATGCTGCAGGGGCGGCTCTTTTCCTACGGCGACGCCCAGCGCTACCGCCTCGGCGTCAACCATCATCAGATCCCGGTCAACGCGCCGCGCTGCCCCTACCACAGCTTCCACCGCGACGGCTCCATGCGCGTCGACGGCAATTACGGCAGCACCAAGGGCTACGAGCCGAACAGCTTCGGCGAGTGGCAGCAGCAGCCCGAGTTCGCCGAGCCGCCGCTGGCCCTGTCCGGCGCGGCCGCCAACTGGGATTTCCGCAAGGACGATGACGACTATTACACCCAGCCCGGCATGCTCTTCCGGCTGATGGGCCCGGAGAAGCAGGCGCTGCTCTTCGCCAACACCGCCCGCGACATCGGCGGCGCGCCGCGCGAGATCTGGATGCGCCATATCGGCAACTGCCTGAAGGCCGACCCGGAGTATGGCGCGGGAGTGGCCAAGGCCCTGGGCGTTCCCCTGGGCGAGGTGACGAAGAAATAACTCAGCGAAAGTGACCGGCCGGGCTCACACCGCCTCGATGGTCGAGGGCGGCTTGGTGGCGATGTGGTAGGTGACCGAGACCACGCCGGGGACGCGCTCCAGGATGCCGGCGGCGATCTTTTCCAGGATGTCGAACGGCAGGCGCGTCGGCGTCGCCGTGCGCGCGTCGACGCTGTCCCAGCAGCGCACTTCGATCTGCTGGCCGAACCGGCGCTGGTTGTCGCGCATGCCGGTGACCCGGTCCTCGTGCAGGATGGCCAGGTACTGGAAGGCGGGAGTGCCCGCCAGGACCTCCTCGACGACGGCCGTGGCCAGGCGCACCGTCTCGACGCGCTCGCGCGTCGCCTCGCCGATGACCCGCGCCGCCAGCGCCGGCCCCGGGAAGGGGATGCGGGCGAAGAGTTCCTCTCCCAGGCCCAGGGCCCGCCCCAGCTTGCGCACGCCGTCCTTGCGCAGCCGGACGAGAGGCTCCAGGATGCCGTAGCCGAAGGCCGCCTGCGGGTCGATGCCCAGCTGGGCAAAGACGTTGTGCTGGCGCTTGATGCCGGCGACCGTCTCGTCGACGTCGGTCAGGATCGTCCCCTGCAGGAGATGGCGGGCGCCGCTCTCGCGGACGATGCGGCCGAACACCTTTTTATAGAACGTCTGGGTAATGGCCTCGCGCTTCTGCTCCGGGTCAGTGACGCCGGCCAGCGCGGCGAAAAACTCGTCGCGGGCGTCGATCACCTCGACCTCGACGCCGAAGGCGGCGAACAGGTCGCGGACCCGCCGCGCCTCGTCGCGGCGCATCAGGCCGTTCTCGACGAACACCGTGCGCAGGCGCCGGCCCAGGGCGCGGTGGCCGAGCATGGTGACCGTGGACGAGTCGACGCCGCCCGAGAGGGCGTTGATCGCCGTGCCGTCGCCCACGGCCGCGCGGATCTCCCGCACCTGTTCCGCGATGAATTTCCCGCAATCCAATTCAGAGGCCCGAATTTCCTCGATCATGAGCACCTCCTGGCGGTCAGGAGCGATTATACCGCAGAACATAGTGAAAAGCAGTGGAGCTGTGCCGGTCAGGGGATATTTAGGTAAAGGGGTAGAGTGGTAAAGTGGTAAAGGGGTAGAGTAGGAAAGAAGTAAAAAAGACAGCCTGAACCGAGCTCTATACATAATTGCTTTTTTCCTTCTCTAACTCTCTACCTCTCTATCTCTCTCTACCCCTGATTCCTTTGCTGTTCCGAACCCTATCACGACCGCTTGGATCATCCTGAAATGACATTGCCTTCCCCGGTCCGCGGCGTTACAATCCTGTCATGTGGGGGCGCAAGACGCCCGGGGAGGAAACACGATGAGCGACGGCAGCGGGCATGCGCTGGTGATGACCACGGTGGCGAGCGAGGAAGAGGCCGAGGATCTGGCCGCGAAGGTGCTGTCCAGGAAGCTCGGGGCCTGCATCCAGGTGCTGGGCGTCCGCAGCTTCTACAAGTGGAAGGGGGAGACCTGCCGCGACAGCGAATGGCTGCTGCTGATCAAGACGCGGGCCGCCCTGTACAACGAGCTGGAGGAATTCATCCGCCAGAACCACGGCTACGAGACGCCGGAAATCATCCAGCTGCCCGTCGAGCGCGGCTTTTCCCGCTACCTGGGCTGGATCGACGAGAATACCCGGTCCTGAGAATCGCGCCCGGGACGTTTCCTGACTATTGCTTCCCTGGCCTGCTTTACCTATACTGCCTGCATGCGCAGTGATCGAGCCAAGCTCTTGGCATTGCTCTTGCTCTATATCCTTGCCGCCGCTTTTTCCTACAAAATGTTCAATGCCCGCGATCCGCTCTTCTCGATACCGACCGTTGACGAGTCGACCAATCTCTGGGTCGCCAACCAGCTTCTCCGCGGCAGCTTGCCGACGCAGACTTTCTGGCAGGAGCCAGTGACATTTTTTTATTATGCGCTATTGCTGGCTTTGGGCATCTCGGCCCCGGCCGCCATTAAGTTCTTCCATGCTTTCGTCCTCAATCCCGCGGCCATTCTGCTTCTTTTCTGGCTGGCCCGCAGCATCCGGGCCGACCGGGCTCTGCTTGCCGCAGCGATCTACGCCTTCTCGCCCCTGGCGCTGTTCATGTCTTTGACTCTGATGAAGACACCGCCGGCCATCCTGGCCGTACTGGCGATGCTTTGCGCTTACCGGAGTTATTATGCACGGCCGCAGTCAACAGGCCGCGCCCTCCTGTTCGCCGCCGCCTGGCTTTTGAGCTGGGGGATTGTCCAGCATGTCCTGCTGTTCCTGCCACCGCTTTTCATCGCCCTGGCCCGGCGTTGCGAAGGCAGGAATCCGGCTGGAAGGCGCAACCTTCTTGTTACCGCCATCGCACTATTGTCACTCATGGTGATCTCCATCTCCCTGGCCAGCGTGGTCACCCGCTCGCCATTGCTCACCCTGACCACCAATGGCAAAATGAATTTCGTCTTGGCCAATAGCCGCAATGTGGGCAAAACCATGTCCATCTGGCCGGGTCCCGAATGGCAATATTTCTCCAACCTGCTTGAATTCCGGGCCGAACCTTCGGCGGAATCGGGGATATCCACCCGCCTGCCCGCGACTCCCGGCGCCTGGCTCGATCTGGCGGCGAAAAAAGCTTTCTGGGAGTTCACTCCGCATGCCTATTTCCGCCAGTTCTCATGGGAGAAGGCCGGCTCCATCCTGCCGCCGCTGCGTGTTCACTCCTTCCTCACCCTCTTGCTTTTACTGCTGGTATTCCGAGCCACGCTGTCTTGGAGAAACAACGGCGTTCTGCTGCGGTCCCTGCTCGGCTGCTGGTGGCTCTATCACGCGATCAACATGGTCTTCATCCCGGGCATTGCCCGTTACCATGCCGTCATTCTGCCATTGACCATTCTGCTGGCCCGTGAAGGGCTGCGTGGATTCTCCTGGCAGCCGCGGCAGCTTGTTCTCCTGCCGTGCCTGTGCCTGTGGTTCAGCCATCCGCCAAATGGATTTCAGCATGAGTACAGCGAATACATGGAGTTGTCTGTTGCCGTGGCCTCAGGTGTTCCAGTGGCGGATGTCGCCATCCCGCAAACGACGATCCATGCTGCCGACCATCGCCAGTTGCGGGCCATCTGGCTGCTCGATCAACAGCGCTTCGCCGAAGCGGAATCGCTGCTGAAAGAAACGCCGGCCTGGGATTTCCACGGCTTGGAGTATTGCCGGCTGCTGGCTGCAGCCCAGGCACGGCAACACCTGTTTTTTGACGCCCTGGAAACCGCGGTCCGCTGCGTGAACTGGCCTGAGGACCAATACCCGATCTTCATGAAGCCCGCCATCGAAAGGATGGGGACAATGCTGGACGCCTACAGGAAACAGAGCCGCCTGACTCCCGCCAAGTTGCATGCGATTGCAGCTTTCACGGATTCGCTGCGCGGGCGTCATCCTGACCTTGATTCCCTGAAGAGAGCGGTTTTAGCATTGCAGGCGCATGGAGTTTTCTTGCCTTGATTCAGGTCGGCTGCCGAAGCTCAGATGCATGTTGGACTCCCAATCCGGTTTGCCGCTTGAGCGCGCAGGTGATAGAATAGCCTATGCCAAAACATGATCTTCAGCGGGGGCGGCGATGATCGCCCCGGTGGTCCTCATCTCGGCGACGGTCCTCGCCGCGGCGTACCTCATCTATGGCCGCTTCCTGGCGCGGCGCCTTCAGCTTGATGATTCCCGGCCCACGCCGGCGGTGACGGTCAACGACGGCCGGGATTACGTCCCGGCCTCCTCGGGCCTGCTGCTCGGCCAGCACTTCTCGGCCATCGCCGCCGCCGGCCCCATCGTCGGGCCCATCATGGCCGGCATCTGGTTCGGCTGGCTGCCGGCGCTGCTCTGGATCATCCTCGGCTCCATCTTCATCGGCGGCGTCCACGACTTTTCCAGCCTGGTCGCCTCGGTGCGCCATCAGGGCGCCTCGATCGGCGAGATCGTGCGCCGCAACCTGTCGCCGGCGGCCTACCGCCTCTTTCTTTCCTTCGTCTGGCTCTGCCTGATCTACGTCATCGCCGCCTTCACCGACATCACCGCCCAGACCTTCCGCACCGTGGGCGCAAGCGGCGAAGCCTTCGGCGCCGGGGTGGCCGCCTCCTCGGTGTTCTACATCCTGGCCGCCATGGCCATGGGCGTCCTCCTCTACCGCTTCAAGTGGCAGGCCGGAAGGGCGACCCTGCTCTTCCTGCCGCTGGTGCTGTTCATCATCTGGATCGGGCCGCGCCTGCCCGCTCCGGTCCTCGGCCTCATCGCCGCGGTGCCGGTCAAGGGCTGGGACATCGTCCTCCTGGGCTACTGCTTCCTGGCCTCGGTGATCCCGGTATGGCTGCTGCTGCAGCCGCGCGGCTACCTGGGCGGCTGGCTCCTCTACCTGGTCATCTTCGCCGGCCTCGGCGGCGCCCTGTTTGGCGGCATCCCGGCCGCCTATCCCGCCGTCAACCTCGACGGCCTGAACAGCCTGCTCAACGGCAAGCAGCTGTTCCCGCTGCTGTTCATCACCATCGCCTGCGGAGCCTGTTCGGGGTTCCATGGCGTCGTCGCCTCGGGCACCACCTCCAAGCAGCTGGCGCGCGAGCGCGACGCGCGGCCGGTGGGCTACGGGGCGATGCTGCTGGAGGCGCTGGTGGCCGTGCTCGCGCTGGCGACGGTGATGGCGCTGGCCCCCGGTTCGCCGGCGCTGCGGGAGGATCCCAACCTGATCTACGCCCGCGGCATCGCCCGCTACCTGGGGCTGGCCGGCATCGACCCCGGACTGGCCCTGTCGTTCGCCCTGCTGGCCTTTTCCACTTTCGTCTACGACACCCTCGACGTCTGCACGCGCCTGGCGCGCTACATCCTGCAGGAGTTCACCGGCCTGAAAGGCAGGGCCGGGGTCGCGCTGGCCACCGCCGCCACCCTGGCGCTGCCGCTGCTCTTCCTGCTCTCCACCAGGGAAAAGGGCTACCTGGTGGCCTGGCCGATCTTCGGCTCCAGCAACCAGCTGCTGGCGGCGCTGACCCTGCTGGCGCTGGCCGTGTGGCTGAAGCACAGCGGCCGGCGCATCGGCTTCGTGCTGCTGCCGCTGGCGGTCATGCTGGTCATGAGCCTGTGGTCGCTGCTGCTGCTGATCCGGCCCTTCCTGGCGGGAGCCGCCGGCTTCGACAGCCTGCTGTCGGCCGTTTTCGGCCTGATCCTGTTGGTGCTGAGCGTTTTCCTGCTGGCCGAGACGGCGCGCGTCCTGCGCCGCCGTCCCCAGGGGAACGGGGAAACTCCGGCCTGAAGCGGCCGGGTCATCCGGGCAGAAAGAAAATTTACAAAGGCGCCGAGTTGTGATAAATTGAGGGAAGCCGGCAGCGTCCGGCCTGGACGGAGATCATGCAAATCTACCTGAAAAAACTCGAAATGCACGGCTTCAAGTCGTTTCCGGAAAAGACCGTCGTGCAGTTCCACCCGGGCATCACGGCCGTCATCGGGCCCAACGGCTGCGGCAAGAGCAACCTGGTCGACGCCCTGCTCTGGGTGCTGGGCGAACAGCGCATCAAGAACCTGCGCGGCGAGAACAACGAGGACCTGATCTTCACCGGCAGCGCCTCCAAGAAGCCGCTGGGCATGACCGAGGTCGGGGCCTACTTCGCCAACAACGACAGCGAAACCTACATCGCCCGCCGCTTCTTCCGCAGCGGCGAGGGCAAGTACATACTCAACGAGAAGTTCTGCCGCAACAAGGACGTGCAGGACACGCTGTTCGACCTGGGCATCGGCGAACGCAACTACTTCATCTTCGAGCAGGGCAGCGTCGAGAAGATGGTCAACCTCAAGCCCAGCGAGCGCCGCATCCTGATCGAGGAGGCGGCGGGGATCGCCCAGTACCTGGAGCGCAAGAAGGAGACCGCCGGCAAGCTGATCATCGCCCAGCAGAACCTCGACAGCCTGGAGCTGGTGCTGCAGGAGAAGGGCAACCGCCTGCGCGAGCTGAAGAACCAGGTCCATTTCGCCCGCCGCTACCGCGACATCAAGAACTCGCGCAATGACCTGCTCAAGGCCCTGCTGAAGAAGAAGTACGTCGTCTTCAAGGAAGAATTCGACCAGCAGGGCGGCCGCATCATGGAATTTATCAACGGCGAGACGGCGCTGGTCAGCGACATCGGCGATTTCGACAGGCAGCTGCTCGAACTGGAGAACCGGCGCTGGGCGCTGGAGCAGGGGCTCAAGAACAACCAGCAGTTCATCTTCGACCACAACAACAAGCTCCTCGACGGCAGCAAGGAGATCGAGAAGACCCAGCAGCGCCAGGAGTTCGACCGGCAGAAGATCGCCGAGCTGGAACGCTTCCGCGTCGAAAGCGAGGCCGAGATCCGGGAGAGCGAAAACCAGGACAAGGCCCTGGCCTCCGAGCTGGCCGCCTTCGAGCAGGAGCTGGCCGGGCGCTCGGACGGCGACGGGGAGCTCGCCGGCGCCCTGGAGGCGATCCGCCGGGCCATTGCCGAACGCAATATCGAGGACGGCCACCGCAAGAAGGCCATGTTCGACCTGCAGGTGGAGATTTCGCGCAACCGCAACGAGGCGGCCCACCTGGAGAAGAGCCTCTCGCGTCTCGAGGGCGACATCGCCAGCCGCCGGCAGCTCATCGCGGACCTGGAAAAACAGGTCCAGGACCCGGAGCTCGCCCAGGTGGAGGCGGCCGTCCAGGGCCTGGCCGAGTCGCTCGCCGCCCGCGAGGGCGGTTTCACCAGCGCCGCGGCCGAGTTCGCGGCGGCGCGCGAGGCGGGCGAGGCGCTCGACAAGCAGCTGCGCGAGGCCCGGGCCGAGATCGCCAACCTGGAGCGGCAGAAGGAAAAATACCTGGAGATCAAGGCCAAGATCACCGGCAGCGCCCCGGCGGCCGGCGAGGTCGGCAGCCGCGGCTTCCTGCAGGATCAACTGCGGGCTCCCAAGAACATCCATGCCGTCCTGGAGAGCTTTTACTACGATGAGCTCGATGCGCCGATCCTCGCCGATCCCGCCGCCGCCCTGCGCCCCGACCTGCGCAAGGCCTTCCTCCAGCGCGCGGCCGCCCCGGCGCTGCCCGACGCCATCCGCCGCGAGCCGGGTTTCCGCCGCTTCGTCAAGGAACTCTTCGAGCTGGAGGACGGGGAGCTCAAGCAGAATTTCCGCGACGGCGTGCTGGTCGACTCGCTGAAGAACGGCCTGGCCATTTTCGCCAAATACGGCGTCGACGTCGTCACCGAGAATGCCGAGGTCATCGGCGCCGGCGGAGTGCTGATCAAGAACCGCGACCGCGGCATCTTGGAGGTGCTGGACGAGATCAAGGCCATCGACGGCAGGGTTTCCGCCTTGAACGGGAGCCTGGCGGGCATGCGCGCCGGCCTGGAAGCCGCCGCCGCCCGCCGGCAGGCCAAGTCCGTCCAGCTGCAGGACGCCGAGAAGGCGCTGAATTCCCAGAAGGAAGCGGGCATCATGCTGCGCTCGCGCCTGGAGGGGATGAGAAAGAACCGCGAACTGGGCCAAAAGCGCATCCAGCTCACCGGAGCCGAGATCGACGGCTGCGCCGCCGAGATGGAGAAGCTGAAAGGCCGCCTGGCCGAGCTGGAAAAAGCCCGGCAGGAGCTTGAGGAACGCAACGGGAAGCTGGAGCGCGAAAAGGAGGAGGCCGCCGGGGAGAGCGGCAAGCTGCAGCGGCAGTTCAACGAGAAGGAGAAGGAGAAGCTGCAGCGCGACAGCGACCTGAACCTCATCCGCGAGAAGATGAGCTCGCGGCGCAACCTGCTGCGCGAAAGCAAGGCCCGGCTGGAGAAGCGCCGCCAGCAGATCCAGGCCGCGGCGGAGGAAAAGCAGCGCCTGGAGCAGGAGATCGCCGCCAGCGGCGTCAAGATCCAGGAGATCCAGGCCCGCGCCAAGGTCCTGAACCTGGAGAAGACCGACCTGGAAAAAATCATGAAAAAGGACAGCCAGGCGCTCGACGAGGTGAGCTCCCAGGCGAAAAAGGCCGCCGCCGAGCTGGCGGCCAAGAGGAAGGTCCTGGAGGACTGGCGCGAGAAAAAGAAGGAGAGCGAGATCAGGATCGCCGCCGTGAAGAAGGACCTGTTTCAGCTGGAGGAGATTGCCGGCCAGGAGCTGGGCATGGAGCTCAAGGACATCGAGGCCGGAGAGGAGGCGCTGCAGCGCGACGCCGCCGAGCTCGACGCCCAGTACGCCGAGCTGGTCGCCAAGCTCAACCGCATGCGCGAGAGCGACCGCCTGAACTTTTCCGCCGAGGCCGAATACGAGATCCTGGAGAAGGATTTCAGTTTCCTGTCCGGGCAGAAGGAGGACATCGTCCAGTCGATCGCCGACATGAACGCCGCCATCGCCCGCATCGACAGCGATTCCCAGCAGAGCTTCCTGGTGGCTTTCACCGCCATCAAGGAGAACTTCGTCAAGAACTTCAAGATCCTGTTCGAGGGCGGGGAGGCGGAGCTGGCCCTGACCGACAGCGAGAACGTGCTGGAAGCCGGCCTGGAGATCCAGGTCCAGCCCCCGGGCAAGAGGCTGCAGAGCATCCGCCTGCTCTCCGGAGGCGAAAAGACGCTCACCTCGCTGGCTTTTTTCGCTGTTCGAATACAAGCCCTCGCCTTTCTGCGTCTTCGACGAGGTCGACGCCTCGCTCGACGAGGCCAACATCCAGCGCTTCCTGAAGTTCCTGCACCAGCTGAAGAGCCACACCCAGTTCGTCATCATCACCCACAACTTCAAGACCATGGAGGAAGCCGACTTCATCTACGGCATCAGCATGGACGAGCCCGGCGTTTCCAAGATGTACTCCATGAAGATGACCTGAGGCGGACCATGGAATTCAGCGGCTGCATCCA
>CAZLSH010000001.1:143873-182259 GCA_964562095.1 uncultured Clostridia bacterium
AGGTCTACACCGGCAACGGCAAAGGCAAGACGACCGCGGCTCTGGGATTGGCCCTGAGAGCCGCTGGCCGCGGCATGACGACGTACATGGCCCAGTTCATGAAGAAGGGCGAGTACGGCGAACTGCTGGCCGTCGCCCGCCATCTGCAGGGCCTGGTCACCATCGAACAGTTCGGCCTGCCCGAATTCCACCACATGGAGAACGGCGTCGCGCCCGAGGAGACGCGCGCCGCCGAGCAGGGGCTGGCAGCGGCTGAGGCCGCCATGCGGGACGGCGGCTACCGCATCGTGGTCCTGGATGAGATCAATACCCTGCTCCATTTCCGGATCGTGCCTGTCGAACCGGTGCTGCGGCTCATGGCGGGGAAGCCCGCCGGCGTCGAGCTGGTGCTGACCGGGCGTTACGCCCCCCAGGAAGTCATGGATCGTGCCGACCTGGTGACCGAAATGAAGGAAATCCGCCACTACTACCAGAAAGGCGTGCCGGCGCGGGAAGGAATCGAGAAATAGGCGGGCGCGCCGGGGATGGAGATTCACCCCATAATGCCCATGATTCAGCATAATCGTGTTTTTTTCTTGACATTTTGATATTCATGGTATATGAAATAGACTGCCCGGGAAATTTTGCAAGACTGAGGAGGTTTTCGCATGAAAAAAATCATTTTTCTGGCGCTTATTTTTTGTTTCGTCTTTACCGTTACCGCCGAGGAGAAGGTCACCCGGCTTGGAGATCATCCTTTCTATAAAAGCAGAGATCTCAAACCCGAAGACCTGAAGGTCATCGCCCTGGACAAGGCCGGCGAGGTCAAGCAGGGCTTTGAGCAGGCCGGCAACGGCGAGCTGGTCTTCGCTTTCCTGGAACAGATCCAGAAGGCCGACGTGCAGACTGTCGACATGAATCCCGGTGACACCGTGAAGTGGATGATGTTCAAGAAGAACCGCAAGGTGGTCGTCATGAACGACGTGGTCTGGGCCGGGAAGAAACCGCTCACCGCCTACACCTTCACCATATTCCGCGACGGCAAGCTGTACGAGTTCATCGTTCCCAAGATCTGCGGCAACATCTCGCTCAAGAACGTCAGCGACGTCCCCGCCCCGGCCTGCGCGCTGAGCGTCACTCCCGAAGAAGTCGAGATCGGCCAGCCCGTGAAGGTCGACATCTGCGGGTCGCAGAATGTCCTTAAGAGCACGGTGACGATCAAGGAGGCCTCCGGCGCGGTCGTCAAGACCTTGGATCTGACCCCGGAGAATTGCTCGGCTGAAGTCACCCTGGATGCCGTCGGCGAATACACGATCACGAACGTCGTCGAAGGCCAGTATGGCATGACCTCCGCCAATCCCTGCGAAACCACCATCAAGGTGCTGGCGCCCCCGCCTCCGCCCCCGCCTCCGCCGCCCGCCAAGAAGTACGGCACCCTGGCGCCTCTGGCCTTCCTGGTCGAAGGCGGCCCCGGCCTGCTGAAGGGCACTTATACCGGCATGGTCTGGGCCCGCGCCGGCGTCCTGGTCAACGTGGTCAAGGATACCCTGGACGCCATCTTTACCCTGGGCGGCGGCGTGCCGATCAAGGGCGATCCCTGGAAGTCCTTCTTCATGGGCAACGCCCTGCTGAACGTGCACGCCGGACCGGCTTATGTAGCCGGCGGCCTGGGCTTCAGCAGCAAGGATTGCGATCGGGAGTTCAAGAAGGGCGGCATCGACCTGGTCGGCCAGCTGGGGTTCAACCTGTTCCGTCACAACGACTCGACCGGCTCGATCTTCGGCGAGCTGCGCGCCCCGGTGCTCACGGAAGACCGCAATTTCGAGCACAACCACAAGCTGTTGCTGGGCTTCCGCTACATTTTTTAGTCTGATTTCAGCAAGATAGGCAAGGGCCAGGTCCCGCGACCTGGCCCTTTTTATTTCCCCGGCGAGGCATGCCGGGCCCGGGCGGCTTGACATCGGCAATCCCGCTCTTCTATAATTCAAGCAAGGAGAGATCCTTATGAAGAAATCAATTTGTTTCGCCGCCTTGGTCCTGTTTTTTTTCCTGCTCCCGGGCCAGGAGCAGGAGCAGATCCCGGTCCTGCCCGAAGAGCAGCCCCAGGTACAGGCCGAAGAACCGGCTCCTGCCCAGGAACCGCCCCCGGCGCCTCCTGTCCAGGTCCAGGGGCGCGACCTCAAGAAGGTGCGCATCCCCCAGGCGTTCATTCATGCCGGCAAGGAATACCCGGCCGGTGATTACTGGATGGTGCTGGCCGCGCGCGACGGCCAATCCTATTTCGCCGTGCAGAGCGCCGAAAAAGAGTTGCTGTTCGAGGAGCTGGCCATCGCCAAGCCCAGGCGCGGCGGCAGCGGTTTCCATGTGAGCCGGCAGATGACGGCCGACAGCGAGTATTTCCGCGTCAAGGTCTCCGCCCCCGGAGAATGGCTGCTGGGATATTTCCTGGTGAAAAAATAATCTCCGCCGCGGGAACCATATCCTGAAGGGTTAATTTCGCGAAGAACGGTCAATCGTCCGAGCTTTCTTCTTCGGTCTTGTAATAGTTATAGATCTTTTCATGCTCTTCCTCGTTGCAGAATTCGAGGGGTTCCGTTCCCGGCAGGAAAGCCTCTCTGAACGGGTACAGGCAGTCAGGGGTCAGCAGTCTGCCGGTGTACTTGTCGATGTCGATCATGTAGACCCCGGAAGGAGACTGGAATTTGCCGGTTTCCGGGTGATGCTCCAGGTATTTCTCCATGAACGCGACGAAGATCGGCGAGGCGGCCTCCGAGCCGGTCTGCTCATAACCGAGGGATTTTTTCTGATCCCTGCCGACCCAGACTCCGACGGTCAGGCTGGGAGTGAAGCCGATGAACCAGGCGTCGGTGAAGTCGTTGGTCGTCCCGGTCTTGCCGCCGATCGGGGCCGGCAGCTGCCGGGCCCGCCAGCCGGTGCCCGAGCGCACCACGCCCTGCAGCAGATAGTTCATGATGAACGCCGTCTCTTTCTCGATGACCTGCCGGCGTTCCGGGGCGTTCTCCTCGATGATGTTGTTGTCCAGGTCGCGGATGCCGCGCACGAAATAGGCGCTGACCCGCGTGCCCAGGTTGGCGAACACGGTGAAGGCCTCGACCATCTCCTTGAGCGTGACTTCGAAAGCGCCCAGTGAAAGGGACATGAACGGCTTGAGGTCGGAGGTGATGCCGAATTTCTTGGCGTAGCGCACGCCGGTTCCCGGGGTGATGGCCTGCATGATGCGGGCCGTGACCGCGTTGCGCGAGAGCTCCAGGCCGCGGCGCAGGGTCATCGGTCCCAGGTAATCGCCCTTGTGGTTGCGCGGTTCCCAGAGGTCGCCGCTCCATTCGTCGACGTAGGTGAAGGGCTCGTCAAGGATGATGGTCGCCGCCGAGAAGCCGTTCTCCAGCGCCGCCGTGTAGATGATGGGCTTGAAGGTGGACCCCGTCTGGCGCAGGGCCTGGGTGGCGCGGTTGAACCGGCTCTTTTGGAAGGAGTAGCCGCCGACCATGGCCTTGATCTCGCCGGTGCGGTTGTCCACGGCCAGGAGCGCGCCTTCGACCTGCGGTTCCTGTTCCAGGGCGAGTTCCAGCTTCCCCGCGGCCGCATCCAGCGCCTGGATGCGGAACAGGGCCACGTCGCCGGGCTTGAGCAGCCGTTTCAGCGGCAGGCGCGTCCAGCGGACGCCGGCTTCGGGCAGCTCGCCGCTGAACCCGGCGATGCGCACCGTCGCCTGGGTTTTGGCCACGCCCATGACCACTCCTTCGACGATCTGGCCGGCTTCGACGCGCAGGTTCTCCCAGGCCGGAAGCTGGTAATTCTTCAGGTCCAGCTTGTTCTCGGCGAGGTTGAACAGCTTCTCGCGGCTGCGCCAGCCGCGGCGCTTGTCCAGCGTCCGCAGCCCCTCGCGCACGGCTTCCTCGGCCCAGCGCTGCGCCTTGCCGTCGAGGGTGGTGTAGACCTTCAGGCCGCCCTTGTACAGGAGGTTGTCGCCGTATTTGGCTTCCAGGTACTTGCGCGTCTCCTCGGTGAAATGGTCGCCCAGGGAGTCGGCGCCGGCGTCAGCCGGCTTGCCGGGCAGCGGTTCCTTCAGCGCCTTCTGGTACTCCGCGATGCCGATCGACTTGAGCAGCAGCATCCGGCGCAGCACGTAATCCCGCCGTTTGCGGGCGCTTTGCGGCCGCTTGAAAACCGCGTAGATGCCATTGGGATTCGGCACGATGCCGGCGATCAGGGCCGACTCCGCCAGGCTGATTTCCTGGATCGGCTTGGCGAAATAGTGGCGCGCCGCCGCCCCCACCCCGTAGATCGAGCCGCCCAGGAAGATCTTGTTGCAATAGAAGGTCATGATCTGGTCCTTGGTGTACTTTTTCTCGATCTGGATGGCCAGCAGCATTTCCTGCAGCTTGCGCGAGTAGGAGACTTCGGGGGTGAGAAAGAGGCTGCGGGCCAGCTGCTGGGTGATCGAGCTGCCGCCGCCCCATTTCCGGCCCAGCACCACGCCACTGACGGCGCGGACAACGCCGCGGATGTTGATCCCCCAGTGCGAGGGGAACTGGTTGTCCTCGGCGGCGATGATCGCCTGCTTGAGATGGCCGGGAATGTCCGAGCTGCGGACGATGATGCCCTTCTCGATGGCGAAGTCCTTGATGGCCGCATTCTGGTCATCGTAGAGGGTGGTCATGACCACCGGCTTGATGTCTTCCAGGTTCTTGATCTGCGGGAAGCCCTTCTGGTAGACCAGCACCAGCCCGATCAGGATTCCCAGCACGATGGTGAGCAACAGGCTGACGGCGACGAGCAGGGCCTTCAGGTGCTTGCGGAGAAATTTCCTCATGAGACGCGACCAGTATACCATATCGCGGGCGGCAAAAGAACCGCCCCCGGCCCGTCCACAGCCTTGATGGAGTTGATTTTCCGCCTTCCTTTGCCTATACTCAGCCCATGATCAAGGGAATCGGCGTGGACATGGTGGAGATCGAACGGGTGGGCAGGCTGATCGAGCAGGACCAGGGATTCGCCGAGCGCGTCTTCACCGAGAGGGAGATCGCCTACTGCGAGTCCAAGTTCAGCAGGGCCCAGCACTACGCGGCGCGCTTCACCGCCAAGGAGGCCTTCTTCAAGGCGCTGGGAACGGGCTTCCGCGACGGCATGAGCTGGCGCGACGTGGAAGTGGAGAACGACGAACTGGGCAAGCCGCAGCTGCGCCTGGCCGCCGTGGCGCTGCGCCAGTTCCGCCGGCGCAGGCTGAAGCGCGCCCTGCTCTCGCTGTCCCACACGCGCGGGATGGCTGTCGCCCTGGTGGTCATTGAATAGCTCGCAGCCAGAGGCGAGATGTCGTATTTCGTGATTCGTGATTCGTGATTCGCAAAGAACATTAGTTCTTGGTAAGACTGAAGCACCAAAATCCAAGCACCAAATTCCAAATAAGCACCAAATTCCAATGACCAAATGACCAAAACGAAGAAAAGATACTTGAAATGGATTTCGTTTAGGACATTGGAATTTGGAAGTTGGAATTTGTTTGGGATTTGGTGCTTGGTGCTTGGAATTTTAGTCCTATGATTGCTTTCTTAAAGGTTCTCGAAATTAAGGCGTTACTTCAGCTTGATCAGGTCGGACGTGACCATGCCGTAGATGATGCGCGAGGTGTCGTAAATGTTGACGCCGCACTCGCGCGAGATCTGGTCGATGCTTTTCTTGCCGTCGATCTTGGCGATGATCACCCATTCCATGGTCGACAGCGAGATCTTGCGCCGCTCCTGGCGGTCGATGGCGCTGAATTCGGGAATGGCGTTGATGGAGCCGATCTTCTTGCGCAGCAGCTTCCACTCGTCGATGCGCCGCGCCGCCTCCATCAGCAGCGAGGTGATGGGGCGGATGACGCTGCTGCCGGTGTCGAAAGCCCCCTCTTCGAAGACGAACTCGCCGTCATCCCAGGAGATGACGGTGAAGATGGCGTCCTCGCCCTTGTATTCGTCGACCTCGGCATGGACGATCTCGCCGGCCTTGAGGTAGATCGCTCCCTTCTGGCCGTTGCTGCGCGAGAGGACGAAGCGCCCGGTCTGCTTGGAATTGGAGACCAGCTGGATGATATCCGCCAGGTTGATGGAAGTCAGAGATCCTTTTAAGCTCATTGTCTCACTTCTTTTTTAACAATTTTTAAACTAAATAGTATAAAGAATTCTTCCTTTTGTCAAGCCTGTCCCCCGTTCTCATGGGTTCCGGTCCCTTTGCGGTTTACTCGCGCCGCGGTTTTCCCTATAATGGGCCCATGGAGCCCCGCAAGCGCATGGAGGTCCTGGCCGCTGAACTGCTGCGCCACCAGCACCTCTACTACGTCCTGGCCCGCCCCGAGATCAGCGATGCCGAGTATGACCGCCTGCTGGACGAGCTCGTGCAGCTGGAAAAGCGCTACCCGCAGTTTGCCGGCCCCAATTCCCCCAGTTGCCGCGTCGGTTCCGACCTGGACGGCAGTTTTCCCGAGCGGGCGCACGCGGTCCCGGTGCTCAGCCTGGACAAGCTCTACGAGGCGCAGCAGGCGGCGCAGTGGCTGCGCAAGACCGCCGACGCCTGCGGCAACGACCCGGGCTTCACCGTCGAGGAAAAGATCGACGGCGCCTCCATTGTCCTGTACTACGAGCGCGGCGAGCTGCGGCATGCCCTGACGCGCGGCAACGGCTTGACCGGCAACGACGTCAGCGGCAACGTGCGCACCATCCGCCAGGTCCCCCTGCGCATCGCCGAACCCGGCGCCCTGGCCGTGCGCGGCGAGATCTACATCACCCGCGACGATTTCGCCCGTTTCAACGCCGGCCTGGCCGAAAAGTACGCCAATCCGCGCAACCTGGCGGCCGGATCGCTGCGCAACCTCAAGTCGTCCCTGACAGCCCGCGTGCCGCTGAACATCTTCGTCTACGAGGGATTCTTCGCCGCCGCCCCCAGGGGCCACCTGGAGGTCCTGGCCCGGCTGCGCGACCTGGGTTTCCGCATCAACCCGCGGCTGGGTTTCTTCTGCGACAGCGAGGCGCGGCGGCAGCAGGCGCAAGCGCTCTTTCCCGGGGCTTTTTCCGCCCCGCTGGCCGGGGTCGAGGACTACCTGCGCCGCCTGGGCGCCGCCCGCGCCGGCGTGCCCTACGACATCGACGGCCTGGTGCTCAAGCTGGCCGACCTGGAGATGCGCCAGGATCTGGGCTTCACCGCCCACCACCCGCGCTGGGCCATGGCCTACAAGTTCGAGGCGCCGCAGGCGCGCAGCGAGCTCCTGGACGTGATGGTGCAGGTGGGGCGCAACGGCCGCGTGACGCCGGTGGCGCTGCTCCAGCCGGTCCGCCTTTCCGGCAGCACCATTACCCGCGCCACCCTGCACAACCAAGACTATATCGACATGCTGGAGCTGGGCATCGGCGACCAGGTCGCGATCTCCCGGCGCGGCGACGTCATTCCCGCCGTCGACGAGGTGCTGGAAAAGAGCGAGGCCAATCCATCCGTCTACAAGCTGCCCGAGCTCTGCCCGTTCTGCGCTTCGCGGCTGGTCAGGGAGGGAGCCCACCATTTCTGCCGCAACGCCGCCTGCCCGGAGCGGCAGAAACGGGCGCTCGGCTATTTCTGCGCCAAGGAGCAGATGGACATCGAGTCCCTGGGAGAGAAGACCATCGCCTTCCTCTACGAGAGGGGCTGGCTGCGGACCATTCCCGACATCTACCGCTTCGACTTCTCGCGGCTGGACGGAGAAGAAGGCTACAAGGAGAAAAAGATCGCCCGCATCCGCGATGGAGTGGAGAAAAGCAAGGAGCGGCCGTTCGCCCGCGTGCTGGCCGCGCTTGGATTCGAGGGGCTGGCCGCCGCCGTCGCCGCGGCGCTCATCGCCCAAGGCTTCGACGACATCGACAAGATCATCGCCGCCGCCGCCCAGGGCGACTGGCAGGCGTTCGCCGCGGTCGAGGGGATCGGCGAGGCCACGGCGCGCCAGCTGGTGGACCATTTCAGCTCGCCGACCAACCTGGAGCTGATCGCCCGCCTGCGCGCCGCCGGGCTGCGCTTCCGCGTTGAAGAGCCGGTTGCGGACCGGGCCGACGACTCGTTCGCCGGCCAGGTCTGGGTCATCACCGGCTCCTTGGAGAAGTTCAACCCGCGCTCGCTGGCCGCCGACGAGATCCGCCGCCGCGGCGGCCAAGTCGCCGAAAGCGTGACCGCGCGCACCAGCCACCTGCTGGCCGGGGCCAACGCCGGTTCCAAGCTGGCCAAGGCCGAGAAGCTCAAGGTCCGGGTCGTTTCTGAGAGCGAATTCCAGGAGTTGCTTATGCGGCCAGGAATTGATAAATAGGAGATCCAAAATGGATGCACCTGTATCGGTAATGGTCGAGCTGGTCGATGAGAAAGTGCGCTTGTGCGGCTCCGCCCGCGGCCTGCCGCCGGTGACCGCCGATTACTCTCCCCCGCTCGGCGACGGGCAGGGCTATACCGGGCTGGAACTGCTGCTGCTGAGCCTGGCCGCCTGCAGCGCCACCGCCGTCATTCCCCTGTTGCGGCGCATGAGAAAGACCGTAGCCGGCTTGAGGGTCAACGCCTCGGGCGTGCGGCGCACGGAGCACCCGACGTCGTTCGCGCGCATCGATATCGAGTTCGTCCTGACCTCGCCGGACGCCGATGCGGCCGACCTGGTAAAAGCGGTCGCCCTGGCCGAAGGGTCGATCTGCCCCGTCTGGGCCATGCTGAAAGGCAGCGTGGAGATCGTGCCGGCGCTCCGGGTCGTTCCCGTTTCGTCCGCGTCAGCGCTCCCGGGTCAATCGTTCGGCAAAAGCGGGTAATCCGCGCCAAAATAGAGGTTGAAAACCAGGCGGAAATTATTGCGCGGCGACAGGGAAGGATCCACCGTTCCCGGGGGTGCCTCCGGGAGATAAAGGGCGTTCAGGACGCTGACCATCTCCGCGCGCGGGATCCGGTTTCCCCGGCGCCGGGAACCCCGGTAGCCATGGTCCGATTGCAGGAGAATGACCGGCGGCCGCCTTGATTTCTCCATGATCATGTCCACGGTTTCCAGGATGCGCCGGCTGATGTATCTGTATTGCCCGAGGTAGCGCCGGGGGTCGGAGTGGTCCCAGATGAGGCTGGGATGCGCGCTGTTTCCATCCGCCGCAAACACGAACGGTTCGTGCGGGGAAAAGAGATGGACGAAAACGAATTTTAATCCCTGCGCCTCAACGATGGCGGGGAGTTCTTCGAATACCTGCAGGACGCGCTGCCGATAGAATGGAACCAGGTCGGTCTCACGGCGCCGCCATGCGTCGGGAAGAACGCGCAACAGGGAGCGCTCAAAGAGGGTTCGGTAAAAATCGTCGAAAAATATCGCTGCCCGGGAGAGGTCGTAATAAATACGCTGGTCGGCAGCATCCAGGAACAGGTGCTTCAGGCAGGCGAAATCAATGATGCGATAACCCCGGCGTTTAAGGAGGCCGACGACCGCGCTGCGGCGGACAACGGACGCCGCGTCAGCGTTTTCGGCAGATTGACCCAGGTTCAGGATGTCGGCGATGGCCGGCTCGGTCAATGCGAATCGCGCCCTGCTGTTTGGGGCCACGGCGAAATTCCTCCGCCGCAGGGCCTCGCTGAATGGGGCGGCATCCAGGCCGAAGAGGCGCTGTGCCGATTCAGGCGCTGCGAACTCGTCGAGAATGAAGCAGTAGATGTCGGGGGCGGAACCCGGGGTTGTCCGGAACTGCGGTCTTTCCGGCCGGTTCCTTCTGGGGGAATTTGCCAGTGAGATTCCGGCGTGAAACAAAATCCCGGCGATGTTCCATCCCAACAATATCCACACCGCGATGCCCAGGAACCGATGGGCTGCAAGAAATGACGACCGGGAGCGGACCAAAAAGAATGCCAGCAGGGCCCAGGCTGCAGCGGGGAACAGGCCGGCGAGCGCATGGGAGGCGGGCAATGAAAGGCCGCAGGGCAGCAGCCCGGCGATCTGCCCGTAATAGAGCCCGTAAAAATGGAACAACAGCAAAAACAGGAACAGCAGCGCCGCCCGCTTTTCCGGCCGCGCCGTCAAAAGCCTTGTGAACGGCCAGAAGATGAAAGCGATGCCCAGGGCCGCCGCTGCCGCCCAGATTGCCTGCCCCGGGGAGATTTCGCTGATGTTGCGCATGTAGAGGTGCAGGACGGGGAACAGGCTGAAAAGAAAAGGATAGCCAGGGATCCGCGGGGGCCGCCGCCGGGCTCCATCGGCGCTCATGGGGCTGTCGGCGGGATCTCCTCGCCGCGCAGGGAGTGGGGGCCCGCGCCGGTGATCCTCACTTGAACGAACTTGCCGGCCGGCGTGCGCGAGGCGAAGTTGACCACGCGGTAGCTCTCGCTGCGGCCGATCATTTCGCCGGCCTGCTTCGGGTGCCTGCCGCTGACCAGGACGGTGAGGGTCTCGCCCAGCAGGAGCCGGTTGTTCTTCAGCTGGATCCGGGCCTGCTTCTCCTGCAGGGCGATGAGCCGCTCCCTGGCCCGCGCCGCCGGCAGCTCCGCTTTCCAGGCGGCGGCCCGGGTGTGCGGCCGCGGCGAGTAAATGAACGAGAATACCGATTCGTATTCCACTTCATCCAGCAGCGACAGGGTCAACTGGAAATCGCGCTCGCTCTCGCCCGGGAAGCCGACGATGAAGTCGGAGCTGAACTTCATCTCCGGCATGGCGCGGCGGAAGGCGCGGATGATCTTCAGGTATCCGGCGCGGGTATAATCGCGGTCCATCCTTTTCAGGATGCGCGTCGATCCCGACTGGGCCGGGAAATGGATGTGGCGGGCCAGGTTGCGGTGGTCGGCCATGACCTCGACCAGTTCCGGCTCGTGGTAGCCGGGGTAGGAGGTGATGAAGCGGATCCAGGTCACCGGCAGGCTGGCCAGCCGCCGCAGCAGGCCGGGGAAGCGTTCGCTGCCGCCGGGCTCCTGCCAGTGGTTGACGTTCTGGCCCAGCAGGACGATCTCCTGGTAGCCGCAGGCGGCCAGCGACTCGGCCTCGCGCAGGATGGCGGCCAGGGGGCGGTGCTTCTCGCGGCCGCGGGTGAAGGGGACGATGCAGTACGAGCAGAAATTGTCGCAGCCCTCCATGATGGAAACGTAGCCGGTGACGGCGCTGGCGCGGGCGCGGGGACCGGGAACCAGCTCCTGCCAGCGGCGGCTGAAGCCGATGGCCATGCCGGGGCGGCGCCGGGAGCGCATCTCGTCGACGATCTCGCCGATGCGGTAGAACTGGTGGGTGCCCACCAGGTAGTCCACCCTGGCCTTGCGGGCGAATATCGCCTCTTTCTCGGCCTGGGCCACGCAGCCGGCGATGATCAGCCTTTTGGCCTGCGGGAAGCGGCCGGCGTAGGAGAAGATCTTCTCCTGCGGCCGGGCGCGCACGGCGCAGCTGTTGATGATGATGAGATCGGCCCGCGCCGGGTCGCCGGCGGCGGTCAGCCCTTTTTGCTCCAGCAGGTGGCGCATTTTTTCCGAGTCGCTGACGTTCATCTGGCAGCCGAAGGTCTTGATGAAAAAGGTCATTCCTGGGCGCGGGCCAGCAGGAGCTCGGCGGCCTTCAGCACGTCGGCGTTGATGGTGCTGCCGGCCATCAGCCGCGCGATCTCGCGCACGCGCTCGCCCCGCTCCAGGACCGCGGCCGAGCTGTAGGTCTGGCCGTTGCGCACTTCCTTGCGGATGAGGAAGTGGCGGTCGGCGAAACGGGCGATCTGCGGCAGGTGCGAGATGCAGATCACCTGGTTGTGCTCGGCGATCCGGCGCAGCTTCTCGCCGACGAACTCGGCGGTCTTGCCGCCGATTCCCGAATCGATCTCGTCGAAGATGAAGGTGGCGCCCGACTCGTCGCCGGAGATCGACTTCAGCACCAGCATCAGCCGCGACAGCTCGCCGCCCGAGGCGACGTCCTTTAGCTTTCCCGGCTCCTGGCCGGGGTTGGAGCTGAAGTAGAACTCGATGCGGTCGGTGCCGCTCTCGGCCACGTTGCCGGCGTCGGGCTCGATCTCCTCGCAGCGGACCTCGAAGCGCGCCTTGGCCATTTCCAGCTGGGCCAGCTCCCTGACCACCAGGGTGCCGAGCTTTTTTGCCGCCTGGCGCCGCAATGGGCGCAGCTTCGCCATCAGGGCCCGGTACTCGGCCAGCGCCGCCGCGATGTCCCTCTCGGTGTCGCCCAGGTCGACGCGCAGGTTGAGCAGCTCGTCGCGCTCGGCGCGCAACTGCTCCGCCTTGCGCAGCAGCCCCTCCAGGTCCAGCTTGTGCTTGCCTTTCAGCCGCTCCAGGCGCGACAGCTTCGCCGCCGTCTCGTTCAGTTCGTCCTCGTTGAACTCCACCTTGGCGGCCAGCGAGCTCAGCAGGGCCGAGATCTCGGGCAGCACGTTGTAGAAGCGGTCGATTTCTTCCTTGAGCGGGGCGAACTCGGGGAACATCTGTCCCAGGTATTCGCCGGCGGGCAGCGAGCGGGCCAGCACGCTGTAGACCGAATCGTCCCCCTGGTGCAGGTCGGCCACCAGGGCGTCGGCTTTTTCGATGATGGTCTCGGAGGCGGCCAGGACCTTCAGGCGCTCCCGCCACAGGGCCTCGTCCCCGGCCTTCAGGCCCAGGGCGTCGATCTCCTGCAGCTGGAATCCCAGGTAGTCGAGCCGCTCGTGCGCCTGCCGGTCCTTCTCCAGGAGCTCGTTCCGGCGCGCCTGCAGGGCGCGCACGTCGCGGCAGGCGGAGGCCAGGAGCTCCAGGAGCCCGCCGGCCTGGGCGAAGCGGTCGAGAAAGCCCTGATGGTTGGCGGTGTTGAGCAGGAAGACGTGGTCCTTCTGGCCGTAGATGTTCAGCAGCGCCTCGGCCCTTTCCCTGATCTGGGCGAAGGGGACGGGGTCGCCGTCGCGGAATGTCAGCGACTTGCTCTTCGTCACCTCGCGCCGGAGCACGGTCTCCTCGTCGCCGCTGCAGAACAGCGCCTCGACGACGAGTTTCTCCCTGCCGCCGCGGATGATGCCCGCCGGCGCCTTCCTGCCGAGCAGCAGGGCGACGGCGTCGATGAGGATCGACTTGCCGGCGCCGGTCTCGCCGGTCAGGACGTTCAGGCGCGGGGAGAAATCGAGCCCGACCTTCTCCACCACCGCCAGGTTCTCAACTTTGAGATAGGAAAGCATCGTTGCGCTTGGCCGGCAAACGCCGTTCCCTTGCCGGCATCCGTTCTCCTTGCCGCTGGCACTATACGTGAAAAAGGGGGATGATGTCAAATGGCCCGGACCGGCAAAAAATGCTATACTGCGCTCATGAGCAAGCCGATCCTGCGCTGGGTACTGACCTCGGCAGCCGTGGTCCTCGTCCTCAACCTGCTGCTCTTCACCTACGCCCGTTTCGTCGTCCTGCCGCTGCTGGGCGCCCTGTTCCTGTTGGCCCTATGCGTCGGCCTGGGCGATGCGTTTGCGGCCGCCTTCAAAGTCCAATGCCCCACCATCATGGAAAAAACCGCCCTGGGGCTGATGGCGGTCACGGCGTTTTTCTTTCTGGCGGGCTCCGCCAGGATACTGAATCGCTGGACCGTTTTCCTGTTTTTAGCCATCTCATTGGCGATCACGGGGTTGCGTTGTTTATCCCGCCCGAGTGGACGGGAGTTCCGAGCCAAATGGCAGGCATTCTTGTCCCGCCCCATCTCCGCGTTTGCCGTTTTCCTGCTGCCAATGGCGTATGCCGCGCTGCCGCCTACTTTTTATGACACCCTGGTGTACCATCTCGGGATCGCGAATCTGTACCTGCAGAACGGCGGCTTCGTCCCCACGCCGCAGCTGGTATTCGCCAACACCTTCATCTACTACGAAATTTCGTTGATCCCCGCTGTTTTCCTTGGCGACATGGTCCCCCGGCTGTTCCATTTTCTGCTGGGCGCCCTTTTCCTGACGGCCGTGGCGGACGAGGCGGCCGAAAACTGGGGCATAAAGAATACATCGCGGCTCGTGCTGGCGCTGGCCTCGCTGCCGATGACCCTGTTCCTGCTGGTGACCTGCAAGAACGACCTGCCGGGCGCCGTTTTCATCTTCCTGGCCATCATCCGGTTCCGGCGCGGCGACTGGAAGCTGTCGGCCGTGTTCTGGGGCTTTGCCGTGGGCATCAAGTATTCCAACCTGCTGCCGCTGGCCGTTTTTGCGCTGGTCGCCTTCAAGCCCTGGAAAAGGGTTGATTTCAAAAGGCTTGTGCTTACCGGGTTGATCGTTCTTTTGGCCGTTTCTCCCCTCTTGCTGAAAAATTTGGTACTCAACAGCAATCCCTTTTCCCCCTTTCTGGCGGACCGGTTTCCTTCTCCCTGCTGGGACAGCGGCCGCCTGGCTTATCTGCAGCGGGACGTAGGCCGGATATGCCATTCCTGGCAGCAGTTCCTGAAATTTCCCTATGAGGCGTCATTCGCGGAAATAGGCTCGGGCGGCATCGTCGGCCCGCTGTTCCTGATATTTTTGCCATTCCTGCTCCTGGGGCCCCGTCTGGACAGGCGCTGGCTCATTTTTTCCCTGCTGGTGCTGGCGGCAACCCCTTTTCTCAGCGGCAGCCTGCGCTTCGCCTACGTGGCCTTCGTTGTCCTTGCCATATATTGCCTGGTCGCCCTCGAGGCATCGGCCGGCAAGGTCATGAAATCGGTCTTCGCCGTCGTGATCGCCGTCAATCTGTTCATGGGGGCCGCATTGCTGGAAAGGGTGTATGCCGCGCACCTGCTGTGGTCGGGCAAGGCGTCCCCCGAGGAGTACAAAGCGGAACGCTTCCCCGCTTATCCCCTGTTTGCCCATATCAATGCCAACCTGCCAAAGACGGCTCGGATCATCGTCGCCGGTGAAGCCCGCAACTTTTACCTGAAACGGCCCTACCAGGCCTCATCCGCCCTGGACTACGGCATCCTGAAGAAGTACTTGACTCCGGAGATCAATGCCCCGCTGTTCATTGCCGCCTTGAAACGGGACGGCTTCAGCCACCTGGCCATCGATTATCTGGAACAGCAGCGGCTGCAGAAGGGCTACGCGAATTATTCAAGCGGCGAATGGCAGAGGTTGCAGCAGGTGCTGAGCGGATGGGAGCCGGAATTCCGTCTGGGGCCGCTTTGCCTGTATAAGCTCGATTAGCTGGCGCTGCCCGACCTGCCGCGCCTGCGCTCGTTCCTGGACGAGCTGAAGACGATCTTCCAGCTCGGGGCGCTGGCCGTCAGCCGCCGTGACGGAACGACGACGCGCGGGCGATAAAGCGTCTAGCCGGCGGTGGCGACGGCGATCAGGCTTTGGCCGATCGGCGGGCGCAGCAGGCGGGACTCGAGCGCGTGCTGGGCCGGGAACAGAAACCGGTCAAACAGGCGCAGGGCGGAAGGGGAGAAGGCGCGGCGCCGGAGCAGGCGGAAATTCCACCACCAGGCGAAATAGCCTGCGAAGTTGAAATAGTCGAGGCGCTCAACGCGGAAACCGGCACGCCGCAGCTTGTCCCGCAGCTCGGGCCGGCGGTAGCGGCGCTGGTGGCCGAAATCCCCGTCGATGCTTCCGAAGATTTCGGGCCGTGCCGGAACGAACAGGCAGAGCGCGCCGCGCCGCGTTGCCAGGGGCTCCCTGTAGGCGGCGAGTTCTCGTTCATCCTCCTGGATGTGCTCGAGAACGTTGACGCTGACCAGGGCGTCGAAGGCCTCGGCAGCGGGCACGGCGGCGATCGTTCCCTCAACCAGATCGAGCCCGGGGAAATCCTGCCGCAACCGCGCGGCGAAGCCCGCCTCGGGCTCAACGACCTGCAGATGCCCGATCGCCGCTTCGCCCAGCAGCAGCCCGGTGAACTGGCCCACGCCCCCGCCGACTTCCAGGACCCGGCCGCGCAGATGGGGGCGGAATTCACGGATCAGGGCCGAGCGGTAGTTTCGCGCCGACTCCAGGGCCGCGAATTCATAGCTGCCCGACGGTGCCGCCATAGAATCCCGGCTCATCGTCCGGGGAACAGGTTGTAATGGAGGATGCACCAGATGGCGTGGAAGCCGTCCCGCCAGTTGATCTTCTTGCCCTCGGAATAGGTGCGGCCGTAATAGGAGATGGCCACCTCGTAGATGCGCAGGCCGAGCCGGGCGACCTTGGCCGTGACCTCCGGCTCGAAGCCGAAGCGGTCCTCCTCCAAGCGGATCTTCTGGATCAGCTCGCGGCGGAAGACCTTGTAGCACGTCTCCATGTCGGTCAGGTTGAGGTTGGTGGCCATGTTCGACAGCGAGGTCAGGAATTTGTTGCCAATGGAATGCCAATAATACAGCACGCGCTGGGCCGTAGCGCCCTTGAAGCGCGAACCGAAAACCACGTCGGCGCGGCCCGAAAGCAGCGGGGCCAGGAGCAGATGATACTCGGCCGGGTCGTATTCCAGGTCGGCGTCCTGGACGATGACGTAGGGTGACGCTGCCTGGGCGAAGCCCTTGCGCAACGCGGCCCCCTTGCCCTGGTTGCGCTCCTGGATGATCAGGCGGATGCGCGGCGCATCATTGGCCAAGCGGGCCAGGATGTCGCGCGTCCCGTCCTGCGAGCCGTCGTCGACGATGATCAGCTCCTGGACCGGCCGCTGGGCCAGAACGGCGGCGACGGCTTTCTCGATGGTGGCCGCCTCGTTGTACGCGGGCATCACCACCGACAGGCAGGGCTCGATGTCGGAATTCGATCGAACGTCGCTCATGGGCGGTCTTTGCGGCTGAGTCGAGTTTCCACCCGCTGATTGTAAAGGAAAAAATAAAAAAATCAAACCCCGCCCAAGGGGTTCCCGGAACCGAGTTAAGGAAGCGGTCTCCGGCGATTCATGGCGGCCAGCAGTCCGCCCAACTCGGCCAGGCCGGTCGGGAACGAATAGGCGGCAACGGCCGCGGGAGAGAGATCCGTTTGCTGATCCAGTTTCGGATCGGCGATCAGGCGTTCCAGAGTGTGCCGGATCTCATCTGCGGCCAGCGGCGAAACAACCCAGCCGCTGCGGGTTTTCCTGATGATCTCGGCGGCGAACGTCGGCCCGGTCAAGGCCAGTACCGGACGGCGCGCCTGCAGGTATTCGAAGATCTTCCCCGTCGCCACGCTGCTGCGGTCCGGGGCCGTGACCAGCAGCAGCAGGCCGGCGCGGCGCTGGAAGGCCAGGGCCTGCGAGCGGTCGACCTTCCCGTACAGGCGAACCACTCCGCGGCGAACCAGTCGGGTCAGCAACCGCTCTTCCCGGCGGCTCAATTCCCCCAGCTGGTGCAGCCGCAGGGTGCGGGCCAGATCGGGCCGGGCGGCCAGCAATTCATGCAACGCTTGAACCAACGGGGCGATGTCGCAGCCGGCATCGGAGAGGGCGAAGCGGCCCGTGTGCACGATGTGGAAGCATCCGGGTTCCAGCGCCACTTCCGGGAGCGTCATGACGCTCTCGTCAGGGTCAAAGCCGTTGGCCGCGGTGATCACCCGCTCATGGCCGTAGGCGCGGCGGAAATATTCGCTGAGCGGCCCGGAGACGGTGACCAGGGCGGCCGCATTAGCCGCGGTCTGGCGCTCAATTTCCTCGTAGGCCCTGCGGACGCAGGCGAAGCGGCGCAAACGCTTGCTCTCGATGGGCTCGAAGAGCAGGCCGTCGCGGAAATCGGCGACCAGGGGCAGATGGTATTGCTGAGACAAGCGCAGCCCGATCTCCAGGGTCTCCAGAGGGGGATAGGTGGCCAGCAGCGCATCCGGACGGGTGACTTTCATTATTTCAGCGGCATGAACCCGCACCCGATTTTTCCAGGCATCATAAATGCTGGCGTAAATGCCCATGCGGTTCAGCGCTTCGCACTTCAGGCGGCGGCGTAACCAGGCGAAACGCCGGCAAGAAGTCCGTTGCCGGTTGAAACTGGCATCATGGATGCGGATCGGTTCTTCGCCGCTGATCCGGTCGCCGGAGTAGGAATGGGTCAGCACGGAAACTTCGTGCCCGGAGGCGCGCAGGTATTTGACCATCTGCAGCGCCCGGGTCACCCCCGCGCCTTCCAGCGGCGGATAATAATAGGCAATGAGGAGGATGTTCATGAAGGGCCCTGGGCTTTATCCAGGGCTTGCCGATAGAGGTTGACGATGCTTTCTCCAACGGCTGAGAATCCGTAGCGCTCCACGGCGAAGCGGTGGATTTCTTCCCGGTCGAACGGCACACTGCCTTCGATCATTGCCGTCATGGCCCTGGTCAGGCCGGCTTCATCCCCGGGCTCCACCAACAGGCCCTTCCCGGGGCCGACCTGCTCGGGGATGCCGCCCACGCGGGTGGCGATGACCGGCAGGCCGCACGCCTGCGCCTCGGAAATGACGCAAGGCAGGTTCTCGCTGTCGCTGAACAGTAAAAAGCAGTTGGCCTGACGCATGATCACTGCCAGTTCGGTTTCCTCCTTTTGGCCCTCAAAATGGATGCATCCGTTGTCCAGGGACAGATCTTTGGATAACTTTTCCAGGCCCGGTCTGTCCTTACCTTCGCCGACAATGACCAGTCGAAAGTCTTGGCGCGCATGCCACAGGACTGCCGATGCGCGCAATATGCCGGCAACGTTCTTCCTTGGGATCAAGGTGGATACATGGAGAAAGGTGAAATGCGTTTCTAATGTTGCCGCTGCAGCCGGATAGAAGAGGTTAGTGCGGACAGCATTGGGGATAACAACGAAGTTGCCTTTCAACCCATGTCCTTCCATCTTAGCCTGAAGGTCGTTAGAGACAGGAGCAATGGCGAATGCAAGCCGCACCACCCACGAGGTAAGAAGCTTGCGAAAGAAACCGCGGTAGCCGCCTTCATTTTGATAGCCTGTCCAATGTTCGGTGAAGAGAAAGGGGAGGCGAGGGAAGCAAGTCTTCATGGCGGAGACCTGTCCCCAGGGAGGGTTGACGTGCAGGTGAACAAGCGCAGGCTCGCCCCAGATCGTCCGCAGCTTTCGGATGCCTTGACGGGCGGCCCTGAAATAACGCCAGGCGTTCAGAGCTTTACTTGAGCGGAATGGTGGAGGGAAAAGGCGATAATAAACGCGGACTGTCGGCCAACCGTCCGCCTGGTCGGGTACGACCTCGAATGCTTTATTGAGCAGACCCGGGTCCGGGGCGACGAACAGCACGGCCAGGTTAGCTAGCGGTGCGACCGCCTCGGCGTGCCGACGGACAAAAATACCATTCAATGAATCGCGGCGGTCGGGATACCAGCAGCCTGGCCAGAAAAGAATTTTCATGGCTTTATGAAGTTTTTTTTTGCAATTATTCCGCAGCACGGAGCGTATGACTTCCGACCTTCGGGCCATGGCAGCCGGCGAAGCAGAGGAACGAGGATATCGATTACCCCATGGACCATAAGCTTGACAGGAAGACTCCTTTTTTGGGAGGCAGCCCACATGTAAAAACGGCCGAAATAGCCGCAAAAAATTATGGAAAACCCCATTCTTTCTGTAATAGCACGCCATTTTTGAGGATCCATCGCCGGCAAGTAGTGGCGGCGATAATTCTCATCATCCAGCAGGCGGTGAAAATGCTTTTGCCAGAAACCGGAAAAATTGGGGCACATGATTATCACGGTGCCCCCCGGAGCAACCATGTCAAGGTGGCGAACGAAAATATCTTCCCAGGCAGTAAAATGCTCAATGAATCCGAAGGAACAGACCAATTCATACTGGCGTGGAGGTATAAAGGAAAAAAAATCCTGCTGGCGAAACTCCCCGCAGGTAAAACCGAGTTTATGAAGCCAGCCGGGAATTTCTAAAACTCGCGGGATGATATCGATGCCATTCAGGCGATATCCCAGGCGGCCGAAAAATGGAAGATAGTGACCTTGAAAACATCCGATCTCCAGGCAATCTCCGTTTCCTGTCGAAATGTGTTTGGAAAGCCAGTGAATCACTGGATGTTCAGCTCCCGCCTCTTCAAGTGGAAAATTGCCGTATTTTTGACGCCAGAAATCGCTGCTTGCCAGTATGCCGGATTGCTTCATGCCTTTTTTTTAGAGATTTAAAAAACCCTGCAAGGCCGGTATGTAGTTTTCAAAGCGATAGCGGGTATCATATTCGCGGAGCACTTCCTTACGAAAACGGTGCCGATTCTCTTCGATGTGCTGCAGTGCTTCCGGGATCTGCTCGACGCGTTCCACGCAAACGCCGCATCCCACCTGGGCGATCCGGGCTTGTAAGCTTGGCAGGTCATTGGCCAGTATCGGCAAACCGCAGCGCATGTATGCAGAGATTTTTCCTGAAGAATAGCCAGCCGTGCGAAAATTGGCGTTTAAGTCATTGTACCAGGCAATGCCCAAATCCGCTGATTGCAAATAACCGTCCAATTCCTCCAGGCGCGGAAAAAACAATTTCGAAACAATGATATTGCGTGCGCCGCTTGATTTGGCCATCTTGCGGATATCTTCTCCGTATCCCCGCAAGTGGTTGCCCTGAAAAACCAGATACCAGGCCGGGATTTTTGCAAAAACTTTGGCGATCTCCAAGCTCGAGAAACATGGATTCGCTCCACCCAGGTGAATGGCGATGCGGGCCTGGGGGGGGATGCCGTAATGTCGGTGCAGCAGATCCAGGTGTTCGGTGGCGGCCGGCCCTTGATATGTCAC
The DNA here is from genome assembly GCA_964562095.1 of uncultured Clostridia bacterium. Lineage (GTDB taxonomy): Bacteria > Acidobacteriota > Aminicenantia > UBA2199 > UBA2199 > UBA2199. The sequence continues at coordinate 164,412 of CAZLSH010000001.1, forward strand.
CGGCAGGTACAGCACCGGGATATCCTTGCCCAATGGCAGATCGAGGCGCAGCAATCGCTCCCGTTCCGGTGATTGGATGATCAATCCCCGTATTTCGCGGCTCCAATTCCGCGCTTCTGCCAATAAAGAGCGGCTGGGGGAATCTGCAACACCGGATTCGGTCTCGGACGATAGCGCCACCTCAAGGCTGTAGAAAAAAGGCTTTGCCAGCGGGAAAAGCTCCTTGCACAATAGCAATCCGGACTGGTCAAAGACAATGTGGGCATGATATTTCCGCTGGGAGAAATGCTTTGAAATCGCCAGCACTGAGTGAGTTGGCAGAATCGCATCCCGCCAATTCCCTTTCATTCCACATGCCAGGCGTATCCGGACGGATGCCATCGCTCCCCGCCAGTGAAAAAGCCGCCTAATTTCGAACAGCTGAATGTTCGATTTTCTAAGTACCGGATTGCTTTTCATTTGCACATTGTGAAAAAACAGATCGACCCGGCAGCTCGCGCTTAAGTGTTCCAAAAGATTGATGATGGAAGGGCTATAGTCAATGTTGTAGTTATCGATAAAAATCGCGATTTGTTTCATGGGAAATTATCCCGGATACTTGCCGTGTTCATTCATTGTATATACGACTTGATCCTAATTACTTCAATTTGCTTTTGATCAGGCAGAGCTGTTTAGCCAGTCCGGTTTCAAAACCCAGGCGCGAAGTTCTGGATCCTTCCGAAACTGTTCTTGGTGGCAACGGTAGCCATTACGCAATCCTTTTTTTTCAATACACTGCAGTTGATGAGGGGACAACAGAGACATGGCCGTCTGCTTCATGTAGCCGTATGATCTTTGCAGCCATGTGCGAGGGAGAGGGAGATCTTCTGGTAATGAACGGCCAATTTTGTTGGTCTTCCTAAGCTGGACAAAAGAGCAGGTAATCCCTTCGGCGAAGGCTCGTTGATAAAAATAATCGAGCGTCATACGTTTGGCAGGAACGAAATGGTGAACCACAGCGTGCGGGTGGTAGAGCGCCTTTTTCCCCAGTGCCGCCACCGCTCTTCCTACCCAGGTCTCTCCGTCGCCACGGAAGAAAAGAAATTCCGCGGGCATGGAGTCGGGATGAAATCCGCCCACTGCCAGCAATGTCTGTTTGCGGATCGCAAAATTGCAACCGATGACGTAAATCGGCAGGATCTCCTTGACGGTTTCTCCGAAATCGAGAATGCTCAAGGCGCCTAAAAAATATCCAGGCCCGTTCGGAGTTGTCCAGCGCTTCATCAGCCAGCGGGGAGGAACACTTCCGAAATTTGGCAGGCACTTGCCTCCAAGCATCACTACTTCGGTCTGAGAAAACCCCTCAGCAATCGCCTCCAACCAGGTCGGGGCCACCTCAACATCATCATCGATGTAGGCCAGAATTTCACTTCGCGCCTCTTTCATCCCCATGTGGCGGGCGGCATGGAGGCCAGGGGTCGCTGTGAAAAAGTAGCGTAGATTTTTCAATTTCGCTCCGGCTTCCAAAGCAATTTCCCTAGTGCTATCGACTGAGCCATTATCCACCACCAATATTTCGAAATGCTCTTCGGCGATCGTTTGCTTTTGCAAGGAAAGCAATGCTTTGGTGAGCAGGGAAGAGCGATTGTGCGTAGGAACAATGACCGAAATGAGAGGAGTCTGAGAATCAATTTTCATGTTCCGCACTGAGGATGCCGGTAATCATTTTGTCTTTGTAAGCCATGTCCATGCCATATTTGCAGTTTGGTGCAATTGCAGAACCCGTGGGCGGATGTCTTCTGCGATGACCCGCTGTACCCCCTCGGCCCATCCGCAATCATGCAGTACAATAATGGCATGATCTGAGCAATGCGGCAGCCACGCATAAAAATCGTCACGAACCGCCTCATAGGAATGATCACCATCAAGGAACAGCAGAGAAACCATTTTTGTGAATTCCATGCTGACATTGGTCGATCTTTCCCGCAGGGGGATGATGACGTCACGAAATGGCGCTGTGTTCCTGGAAAACTCGGTGTACGTGTCGCGCAATCCCTCCGTCATGGCTTCATTATGCCAGGTGTCCACGCAGTATAACCGTCCAGACCGTTTTCGCAAGCCTATGGAAAGGAAACATGAACTGGAACCCAGGTATGAACCGATTTCAACGGCAATGCCGCCAACCGGGACCTTCCTGGCCAATTTCAACAGGATGTATTTCTCCTGATCTGTCAGATGGGAAGCGATGGTGTTCGCCTTACGAATCGCGGACCTATCGCTGGCCGGTAGAAAGATTTTCCAGGCCTTGAACTTAAAACGGGAAAACATTTTCTCGAGCTAGATCCAGAATTGCTATTATACGCCTGCTATTTTTTTTTGTAATGCCGTTTGGCAGAAATGAAAGTACGCAAAAATGAAGGCGAAACGAAATAACGGATTGTGCTCCGGCGTTCTCGGATAACCTGCCAGGCCTTAGCCACTGCCTCGGCGGCAGTGAGCGATGCGGCATTAAGGGCGGATTGGGAGCGTGCCACATGCTTGGCCCTATTTGTCTGAATTCGTCTCATCTCGTTCGGGCTCAGGCGATCAATGAACAGCGGTATATTAGAAAGTTGCCCGAGTTGAATGTTGAGCTTGGACGAATAGGGCTCGTTCCAGGAAAAGTTGGGAGGAACTATTCCCTTTTTCAAAGCAATTGTTTCTATTTTAGTACCTGGAAAAATCATGGTGGGTTGGAGCGAACAGGTAGCCGATGATTTTTCTAGCTCACCCATGAATGCCAAGGTTTTCTTTACATCCTCCATTGTCTCGTCGGGATGGGAAAACATAAAATAGGGTTGAACGATGATCCCTAGTTCGGCGGCTCTCCTACAGAATGATTTTACTTTTTCCAAGGAGATGTCCTTGCTGATGTTTTTTAATATGGTTGGAGAACCCGACTCCACTCCAATGACTAAAGCGACGCATCCGGCTTGTTTCATCCATTCCAGGCTCTCGAGGGGAATGTTGGCGCGGCTTTCGCACCACCATTGCAGATTGACTTTGCGGCGCTTGATTTCAGTGCATAGGGCTTTCAGATGCAGGGGGTTGGCGGTGAAGGTCAGATCCAGAAAGTTGATGCCGCTTATATTAAAAGTTCCTTTCAAATACTCCATTTCATCCAGGACCGACTCCACGTTCCTCAACCTGTATTTCATTCCTGCCTTGCAACAAAAGATGCAATGGTAGGGACACCCCCGCGATGCAATCACTGAAACAGCTTTTACTTTTTCGTGAATCCCGAACAAGTACTCCGGGTACTCTTCCCAATTGAATTCCTTGTATGCCGGGAGTTCGTCCAGGTTTTCAAAAACATTTTGCTCGGGGTTGTGGACGATGGTGCCGCTTTGTCTAAATGACAATCCTTTAACCGCGGATAAGTCCCCTCCTTTGTCCAGAATTTGAAGGAGGTTGACCAATGGAATTTCGCCCTCTCCCCGAACAATGGCATCCACGGCGGATATCCGTTGTAAGGTGTCTTCGGCGCAGAATGAAAAATGAACTCCGCCCATTACGACAAAGGCATCGGGGTAAATATTTTTTACTAATTTAGCGATTCCGATGGCTTCAAACCTCGTGAAGGTTACGGCGGTGATGCCAAAGACGCGGGCTTTTCGGGAGCGCAGTACCTCCTCGATATTTTTGTCATGGTAGGCCCGGCTCTCGAAGTCGATGATTTCCACCGTGAAAGTGGTGTACTTTTTTATTGCTGCAGCAAGGAAAAACAAAGAAGTCGGTCGAGTCAATGTCCAATGCGATTCAGCATCTGAACCGAATGTCGGCTTGGGGGGCTGTATCAATATGATATCCATTTCAACACTGATGGCAATTTTCTGGAGTCTTTTTGGTTGGGAGATGTAATATATATACCCAAGGCTTAAGATGATCTCACTGTTACATAGCCCTTTGCATATATCAACCCCTGCGAGCTCTGCAGCATTTTCCCTGTGCCGAAGACATCGTTTTCCAATACGTTGAATTGAATGGCCCGTTCGGTGTAGTCAACAAAAATGGAGTGCCTTTCAACGATCGATAGGCTGACGAAGTATTTTCCCGGCAACAGCTGCATCTCCGCTACATGAAAGACAGCGATGCCCTCGGCCAACGGAGCAGCATCCAGCCGGTTGGCGATATAGTTGTTTAGGGTAAATACCCGCTGTCCAAATATAGTGTCGATGCCGAAACCGAATCCGGCCTGGGTCATGATGTGATCGGCCTTGAAGCGGAAACAGAAATTCACCGGAGTCCCCATAAGAACATTAGTGACCACTTGATGGTTATCGTTCTCCACCCAAGCTTCCAATATGGCTTCCTGGTTCCCCGCCGTACGAGGAAATCCCTGGAGTTTGGTTACAGAATCAGTCTTAGATGAAGTGTCCAGGATATAACGTTCAATGACATGTTCAGGGGAATCGATGGCAATATTCCGGCCTTTTTCCAGTAGCATACTTTTGGTGCACAAATTTTTTATGGCTGCCAGATTGTGGCTCACAAATAAAACAGTGCGCCCTTCATTAATTGAAATATCACTCATTTTCCCCAGGCATTTGTTTTGAAACTGGGCGTCGCCCACTGCCAGGACTTCATCGACCAAAAGAATTTCAGTGTCCAAATGGGCCGCCACGGCAAAGGCCAGGCGCACATACATGCCCGAAGAATAACGTTTGACCGGGGTATCTAAAAACTTTTCAACTTCGGCAAAGGCTACGATTTCATTGAATTTTCGGCGGATCTCGGCGCGGCGCATACCCAGGATAGCACCGTTAAGAAAAATATTCTCCCGCCCCGTCAATTCCGGATGAAAACCGGTGCCCACTTCCAGTAATGAACCAACTCGCCCGTTTAGCAAGACCCGCCCCTTGGATGGAGCCGTGATACGGCTGAGAATTTTTAGTAAAGTGGATTTGCCGGCGCCGTTGCGGCCGATAATGCCCAGCCGTTCCCCTTGCTTGATTTCCAAAGAAATGTCTTGCAAGGCCCAGAAGTCCTCTTTTGTGATTCGTTTTTGGCTGCCATGTCTCATTATGCGGCTGCCGAAACCGCGCAGGGTTTCACCCAAAACATCACGCAATGCCCTGTAATGGGCTGCGCTCTGATGGCGCAAGCGGTACTTTTTCCCGACGCCTTCCAGGCGGATCACGGTGTTCATATCAGATTATATCCGCGAATTCGCGTTCCATTTTGCGGAAATAGATGAGCCCGCTGCTGAGCAGAATAAGGGAAACCGCCGTGGAAATTAATATCGTCTGAAGATTCATGATCGTATGCCCGCCTGAAAACGCCCAACGGAAACCGTCGATCACCCCCACCATGGGGTTAATGGCATAAACCAGTCGCCATTTCACAGGTATGATCGTGCTGGAAAATCCAACCGGTGAAATGTAAAGCCCGAACTGCACTACAAAAGGGATAATATAGCGGAAGTCTCGATATTTTACATTCCAGGCGGCGAACCATAATCCAGCTCCCAGGGCGGCGGCGCAGGCAAGCAACAGAAAGAAGGGTAAAGCCAGCCAGTGCCAATCAGGCCATAACCCATACCAGCCAAGAAGTCCGAATAAAATAGCAAAAGATATAAGAAAATCGACCAACCCCACCAGCAAGGTGGATACCGGGACGATCAGGCGTGGGAAATAAATTTTGGATATCAAGTTGGCATTGCCCACCAAGCTATTGCTGCTTTCGCTCAAGGAACCGGCAAAAAAATGCCAGGGCAGCATGCCGCAGAACACCAGTAGCGGGTAGGGAATGCCTTCCGCTGGCAGCCGCGCCAGCCGGCCGAAAATAAAAGTGAAAACCAGTATGGTAAGCAGCGGCCGCAGGACGCTCCATAAAACTCCCACCGCTGTTTGCTTATACTGCACCAGCACATCTCGCCAGGAGAGAAAATAGAAAAGTTCTCGGTATTTCCACAGTTCCCGCCAGAAATGATGGATCGACTGCCGGGGTTCAATGATCAGATCAAAATGCTCCGGTAGATTCTCATTCATGGAGCTTCATTTTCCCTTTACGGCCACGGTCGTGAAATGCCAATGGTGTTCTTTCAGGGGCTGATCGATCTCGCGGAAGGGATGGATTGACACGGAGGAGAAACCGGCCCCATGCAGCAGGATTCGCAATTCTCGCGGGAAGAAAAACCGCATCTTGTGGTGTTCTTCGCTCTCAGCGGTGATCGCGGTTCCGCGCCGATGCCACAGCATATAGTGAATTTCAACCGTCTGTTCCAGAACATCCAGGCGGGGCTCAGCCAGACGCAGCAGCGCTTCTTCATTGCCCAGTGGGATCTCCAGCAGCCGCGGCGCCGGCCGCTCGCGAAGAACTCCAGGGCCGTGCCAGCCGTCGAAGACAAGAATGCCTCCTGGTCGGAGGCCGCGCCATGCCCCGGCAAGGAAATCCTCCAGCTCCCAGTCCTCGGTCAAATATCCGGCCACCGCGAACATGGCGAAAGCGGCGGCGAAAGTTTCGTGCCACTCCAGGCGGGTAATGTCCCCCTGCTGGAAGTCCACCGCAACGCCGGCCTGCTCGGCCTTGGCCCGGGCCGCTCGTAGCATGTCGGCGGACCGCTCCACCGCGGTCACGTGGTAGCCGCGCTGCGCCAGGAGCATGGCATGGCCCCCGGTCCCGCAACCCAGGTCGAGGAGGGATTTGCCGGCCACGCCTTGGCGGGCGAACAGGCTTTCCAGAAAATCGCACTCGCCGGCGTAATCCTTGTTCTGGTACAGAGTGTCGTACCGGTTGGCATACCCAGAAGCAAAAACGTTCATTGTAAAACCTCCTCAAGGGCAGCGGCCACCTGTTCCATCTGCTCTTCGTGCAGGGTCAGGCCTGAAGGGATGTAAAATCCGCGGCGGTACAGTTCATCGCTCACCGGCAGACTTACTTCTCTGAACCAGGGGAATGTGCGAAATGCGGGCTGGCGGTGCAGGGGATAAAAGAAGGGGCGGGTCTGGACACCCTTTTGGGCCATCATCTTCATGACGGCAACAGCTTCCCGGCCGCTTTTTTCCGTCAGCAGGACACCGAACATCCAGTAACTATTTAGTGTTCCTGGCAGTTCGGCGGGCAGGGTGATCAGACCGCGCCGCACCAGTCCGGCTAAAAGGGCACGATAACGCGCGGCCATGGCGATTTTATTTTGCAGGCGCGCAGCGAACGTTTCCATCTGCCCCAGGCCGATGGCGGCCTGGATATTGGTCATGCGGAAGTTGAAGCCGAGCTCCTGGTGCACGAAACGCTGCTCGGGGATGAACGCCAGGTTGCGCAGCCGGCGCATTTTTTCAGCCAGCATTTCGTCATCGGTCAAGCACATGCCCCCCTCACCGGTGGAGATTAGTTTGTTGGCGTAAAAACTTGTGCAGCTGATTTGGCCGAAACTTCCGCATTTTTTTCTTTTGTATTCCGATCCGATGGCTTCGGCGAAATCTTCGATCACCTTTAAGCCGTGCCTGTCGGCTATGGCCTCGATCCTGTTCATGTCGACCGGGTGACCGTATATGTGGACGGGCATAATAACCCCGGTCCGGGGAGAGATTTTATATTCAACCTGATCGGCAGCCATGTTCCATGTGTCGGGTTCGGCATCGACAAAGACTGGCACCAGCCCGTTGTAGATACAAGCCAGGGCGCAGGAGATGATGGTAAAAGTGGGTAGAATCACTTCGCTGCCGGTGGGCAGCTCGAGAGCGCGCAAGGCCAGGATCAGGGCGTTGGTGCCATTGTTCACCGCCACCCCGCAACGCCGGCCAATGGCGGTAGCGAATCCCTGCTCGAAAGCGGGAATAAATCGGCCTTCCGATGAGATCCAGCCGGTTTTCAGGCATTCGCTCACGAGACGCAGCTCCTCGTGGCCGATGAGCGGCTCGTTGACTGGGATCATTTTTCTACCCCGGGAAAATTCTCCTTGTCGCTGTCGCGGCCCGAGTAGGGGCCCTGCTTGACCTCCACGATCTCGCTGTCCTGCAGCATGGTGAATCCATGGCCGCCGGCGCATAGAAAAATGATGTCTCCCGCCAGCAATAGCCGGTGAGTCAGAAATTCCCTGCTTTCGCTGTATAGGTTGACCTGCACTTCGCCTTTCTTAATCAGCAGCACCTCCTGGGTCAGAAGTATCTCCCGCTGGATCTTCTTGTGGAAATGGGCGGGAATGGAATGTTCCTTGGGATGAACAAGGAAGCCGAATTGCTGGGAAAAATTGGCTGGACTGAAAAAGATGCTTTTCCCCGGGTTGAAGTCCCGGCGCAGGATCATGGCGATGATCCTGCCCTGGTGCTCAATCTTTTCAAAAGCAGGTTCATTCATCAGTGGACTCCTTGCGGATTGAATTTATTCATGTTTTCGCTCATGGACTGGGCCGGTGAACATTCAATTTCCGGGCGGTCATGATCATGCCGGTCAGGCACCAGCCTTTGTGGCGACGACGATATCCTGGGAGGAGAGGTATTCCTCCCGCCCGCTCCAATTGCCGTAACGAACCGGCTCCTGCAAGGCCAGGCCGCTTTTATCGAAGAGCTTCCTGATCACGGTTTCCTCATGGGCGATGCTGGCCTCCGGCAGCCTGGGATCGATGGCCAGGCTGTCGCCATAAGCATGGCGGAAACGGCTGTTCATTTTCTTCAACCGCTCGCGGGCCGGCGGGTCCAGCAGGAAGCAGGTGGCCAGCATCCGGCCGCTGGGCTTCAGGACCCGCGATATTTCCTGCAGGTAGTTTTCGATGTCCTCCAGGAGCATATGGGTGAAGACGGAGGTCAGGAAGACGAAGTCGAAGCGGCCGTCGGTGAAGGGGAAATGGCAGGAACTGGCTGGCTGCCGGCCCCGCCGGTTCGTCTGTTCGTTGCGGATGTCCACATAGTGGAAATGAAAGTTGGCGAAGCGCGGGGTGATGCGCTTCTGGCACCAGCGGATCTCGGGCCGGACAATATCGAACCCGACATACTCTCCCGGGTCGCTGAGAAAAGTCGTCAACGGGATGGCCATGCGGCCGACTCCGCAGCCGATCTCGAGTACCTTCTCATCCGGCTGCAGCCCGGCCAGATCCTTGAAATACCCTAAAAATTCCTTGCCGATGGCGGCGAAATCCCCGTCGCCGACCGAGATCAGCGATCGGGGCGGGGTTAGGGAATCACCTCCCTGCCGCAATCGCTGCGCCGCGTCCAGGGGGAGATAGTACAGGCGGCGCAGGAGGGGATGCCGGTAATATGCCCTTCGCAGCCCGGATTGCAGCCCGACCGGGAAGTACTTGCGGACGAATCTCTTCATGAAAAGCGAGTGATGACCTCGGCGATCCGCTCCTGGTCCGCTTGCGGCAGATAGGGGTGCATGGGCAGGCTGAATACTTCCCCGGCGATCTTCTCGGCGATCGGGAGATCGCCCGGGTGATACCCCAGGCCTGAAAAAGCCTCCTGCAGGTGCAGGGGAATCGGGTAATAGACCGCGGTCGGGATGCCGTTATCTCGCAACTTCCGGATCACTTCGTCGCGGCGCGGGTGGAGGACCGAATACTGGGCCCAGGCCGACACGTTCCCCGGCAGGATCCGGGGCGTTTTCACGGCCCCGGCCAGCAGCCGGTCGTAGCGGCCGGCGACCTGCTGGCGCAGTTCGATCTCCTCGGGAAAGATCTCCATTTTGGCCAGCAGCACCGCCGCCTGCAGCGAGTCCATGCGGCCGTTGATGCCGACGCGCACGTTGGTGTACTTGTCAGCCCCCTGGCCGTGGACGCGGATGGAGAGCAGTTCATCGTGAATGGCCTTGTCCGCGGTGAAGATCATGCCGCCGTCGCCGTAGCATCCCAGCGGCTTGGCCGGGAAGAAGCTCGTCCCCGCCACCTTCGCCAGCGCCCCCGCTTTCCTGCTGCCCTGGCTGGCTCCGAAGCTCTGGGCCGCGTCTTCCAGGACGAGCAGCCTGTACTTGCCGGCAATGGCGTGGATGGCCTCGTAGCCGGCGGGCTGGCCGAACAGGTCGACCGGCATGATCCCCTTCGGGGTGAGCTGTTTCGCGGCGATGGTTTTTTGGATCGCCCCCTCGAGCGCGGCCGGGTCGATGTTGAACGTTTCCGGGTCGATGTCGACGAAGACCGGCGTCGCCCCGGTGAGGGCGACGGCGCCGGCGCTGGCGATGAAGGTGAAGGTGGGGACGAAAACGGCGTCGCCCGGGCCGATGTTTTCCGCCATCAGCGGCATGAGCAGCGCATCGGTGCCGCTGGCCACGGCCACGGCGTAACGGGAGCCGGTGAACGCGGCCAGCCGCTCCTCGAGCTCGCGGATTTCCGGGCCCATGACATATTGGCCGTGGTCCAGGATCCTTTTCATGCCGGCCTCGATCGGTCCACGGATCCTTTTCTGTTGCGCCGCCAGGTCGATGAACTGCATTTCCTGTCTCCTTAGGGATTCGAGCTATGCTGCCGCCGCTTGCCTGGGCTGGTCCAACGGGGGTGATGAGCATGACGTTGACTCAAGCCGATCCTCAATAATGATACCTTTATTGCCCCGCTTTGGCAACTGGGCGCCGGCGTGAATGTTGCGGTTCGCGGGCTTGGCTTCAAGCCATGGCTTTCTGAAAGACGCCGAGGATGTAATCGCCGGCGATCTCGCCGCTGCCCATCAGCAGATCTTCCGTTGCGAAGCACAGGCGCAGGATTTCCTTGGCCGTCTCGTCGGGCCGGATATAATGATGGGCGATCTCGTGGAAAACCAGGGGAATGAGGGCCCCGCCCTTGTTTTTCAGTTCCAGGGTGCTGAACATCTCTCCCAGGAGCGGCAGGATCAAGGAGGATTCGGCTGCCTCGGAGGGGTCGGCGAGTTTCATGCGCAGCCGCCCCGGGGCGTCGACCCTCGTTTTGACCCGGTCATCGCTCCAGCGCCGGCGGTATTCCTTTGGGATCAGCGCCAGGAGCGCGTTGGCCGCCTGCAGCTGCCTGGGCGTCCACTGGAAACGCGTGGGGCCGACGAAATCGTTGACCAGCAGCAGCCCGCCGGGCTTGAGCATCCCATGTATCCTGGCCAGCGCGGAGCGCATGGGATAAAGATGGTGCAGGGCGCCTTCGGCGATGACCAGATCATAAGGGGCTCCCATGGGGGTTTGCCGCCAGTCGGACATTGAGAAATCGACGATGCCGGACAGCCCGTTTTTTTCCGCCGCCGCCCTGGCGGCGGCGATGCGCGGAGCCGACAGGTCGCAGGCATCGATGCGGCGGAAGCGGCCTGTCGCGGCCCAGCGCATTTCGTTGGTCCCGGTGCCGCAACAGGGAGAGAACGCCCTTAAAGCAGTTTCGCCGTCCAGGAATCTAAGGGTGATATATTCGACATGATCGACCTTTTCGTCGCCCGAAACCAGATGGTTCCAGCGCCGGCGCAGCATCGGGATTTCCCAGGCATTCATGGGCCGCCCATCGGTATGCCCCCAGGCGGAGCGGATCCTTGCCTCGTCGTCTTGCCCGGCATTCTTCAAGACCCCGCGCCACTCGCCCCGGAGGACCTTGTCCATGAAGCGGCTCAGATCATGGAGGTTGAGCCAGTTATTAAACATTGCTTCATATGATAGCAGACCCAGGGGATATTGGCAAAGCGGTTCGTTGCCTCGGGTGACAATTATTGTCACTACGGGTGACCTTTATTGTCAAGGATATCAGAAAGGAAGGCTCAATGACAGGGAAAAGGGAGAAAATAATTGGCACTGAAATTGCTTTCAAAAGGTTGAATCTATAAGGAGGTTCAGAATGAATAAAAAAGGTTTTACCCTGATCGAATTGCTGATCGTTGTTGCCATCATCGGCATTATCGCCGCCATCGCCATACCCAACCTGCTGGTTGCCCTGCAGAAAGGCAAGCAGAAAGCGACGATGGGCGACATGAAATCGATCGGCAGCGCCATCGAATCGTACATCACCGACTGGTCGTTCGCTCCCCAAAATGCGGCCGGTCCGATCAGCACCATGGCGGTCGGCTGGTTCCAGCCCTTCTACATCAAGATTCTCCCGCAAACTGACGGCTGGGGAACGATGTTCCAGTACGATCATAGCGCGCTTACAGCCGGCGGTGACCTGTATACGATTCAATCCTATGGCCGTAACAAAGCCAATGGCCCTATCCCCACTCCGAATCTGTACAATGTGACCAGCCTGGCCGATTTCAACAACGATATTTTCTTCGCCAACGGCATCTACACGGTCGGGCCCCAGGTCAAGAGATAATCACTCGCGACTCGTTTTTCAAAAGCGGCTGGAAATATTTTCCAGCCGCTTTTTTTTTGCTGCTGAATTTCTCGGTCAGCCAGGCGCAGGGGCTGTTCCTGCTGCGCCTGGCCTATTTCGCTTTTCTCTTGGGAATTTTTTCCCTGTGCCGGCGATGCCGGCTTGAAAAAATCCTGGCCCCCATCAGCGGCGGGATCGCCCTGATCCTCTTCGCCTACGGCATCCTGCAAAAATACCTCATCTTCCCCGCCATTCTCGGGCAGCTCGAGCCGGGACCTTCGTTCTACGCCCATGCCCTGCATGCCCGCGTCGCGTACGGGCGGATCTTCGCAATTTTCCCCCTGCCCACGCTGTATGCCATGGTCTGCGGGCTGCTGTTGATTTTCATCGTCCATTACCTGTACCGCTCGCGGGGCCGGGCGCGTTATTTTTGGGGCGGCCTTTTTCTCCTTGGCGCCTTCAACCTGGTCTTGACCCAGTCTTTCGGCGGCATCCTCTTTTTCACGGCCGGCGTTTTGTTTTATCTTTTTGCTTCACGCAAGTTCCGGGGCAGGCATCTGGCGCCCCTGCTCATGGTCCTGGCCCTGGTATTTTTCCTGGTCACGGCCCTGCGGTTTTCCGATGCCCGGGAAATGACCCCGGCCAAGCTGCGCTTCGCCAACTGGGCCCAGGCCGGCCGCCTCATCGCCCGGGCCCCCGTCCTGGGCGTGGGGCTGGGGAATTACGAGTCGGCGGTCTCCCCGCACATTCGCCCGCACGAGCCGACCTCCATTCATGCCCATAATTTTTTCCTGCAGTTCGCCGCCGAGACCGGCCTGCCCTTGTTCCTTTTTCTGGCCGTCATCCTGCTGCCCTGGCTGAAATCGAGCCTGCCCCGCTTTGTGGATCGGGAAAACGCCCTGTTCGCCTCGGCCTGCGTCCTGATCCTCTGCTTCAATATGATCGACATCGGGAACTTCTTTTTTGCCGCCGGCGTCAGCTTTGCCATCGTCCTTTCCCAGGTCGTCCGCCTGCCGGAGCCGGTTCGCCCGCGGCAGGTCGCGGCCCTGGTCTTGCCGGCGATCGTGCTGCTGGTTCATGCCGCGGCCGCCGGCCGCCAGCAGGCCGGCGACCTGTGGCTCAGCCGCGGGGAGCCTCTGCGGGCGGAGAACTCCTACCGTTCGGCCTTGAAACTCGAGCCGTTTTCCTACCGGGCCTGGCTCGGCCTGGCCCATGTCGCCTGGGAAAGGAATGATGGCCCGGCAACGGAAAAATGCCTGGCCCGGGTCCTGGGCGCCTTTCCCGGCCAGGCGTATGCCCATTATCTCAGCTCGCAGATCGCCGTGCGCCGCGGGGCCTATCTGACGGCACTGGCCCACGCCCGCCAGGCGGCGGAAGCGAACAGGAAGAACAACGAATACCAGAGGTGGCATGATTTCGTTAAAGCAACTATCGCCCGGCGGCCCGCGCTTCCAGGAAATTGAATTTTTCCTTCTTCTGGCCTGGGCCCTGCTGTTTCCGGCCAAGATCGGCTATGCCTATTACCTCGGTTTCGTTTTCCTGCTGGCGGTTTTCGCGCTGACCAAGCTCCAGGTTCTCAGGAATGTCGCCCGGAATCGCTTCTCGGTCTTTCTTCTGCTTCTGAATTTGCTTCTGGTGTTCAGCGCTTTCTTTTCCCGCCATCCCTACAAGTCGCTCCTCTTCGCGGCCGACGTTTTCCTGGTATCGTTCTGGGCCGTTTTCTTTTTCTTGGAGAAAAGGGACATGGAACGCTATCTGCGGCTGGTGGCCGGCGTGATTTCCATCTCGTCGCTGGCGATGGTGTCGGCGTTTGCCCTGCAGGGGGGGCGGGGGATCGCCGCACCCTGCTTCGAGAACCCCATCCTGCAGAGCATCGCCTCGGCAATGGCGGTCCTGGTTTTTCTTCACGCGCTGCTCCGCCGGTATTCCCATGCCGATCTCGCCCTTTTGGGGCTGAATGGGGCCGCCGTGATCATCGGCGCCTCCAAGGCCGCATTTTTGGGGCTGTTCCTTTTCGCGGCCGTCATGATCCTCCAGCGCCGGCGCCGGTGGGCATTGTACCCGGGCGTGCTGCTGCTCATCCTCATCGTTTTTCCCAATCCCGTCAGGCGCTCGCTGGTTCATTCGCTGCGCCAAGATCCCTATGTCTTCGACCGCCTGGACATCTGGAATATGTCGGCGCGCATGTTTCGCGCCCATCCCTGGACCGGGGTCGGCCCCGACCTGTTCGCCGAGGCGGCGCCGCGCTTCAATTTCGCCCAGAACAAGGGGCCTTCGCGCTACGGGAAGATCCCCGAGTCGCCGCACAGCGATTACTGGAAGATCATCGCCGAAAACGGGCTGCCTGGACTGATTTTCGTGCTGCTGACGCTGTTTCTCGCCATCCGCCGGCTGCTTTCCCCCCCGTGGTCCGATCTGTCGAAATGGCTGCTGGCTTTCCTGCTGGCGCAGATGCTGCTGATCAACTGCATCTTCAACTTTTTCTTCCTGATGCTGTTCTTCCTGCTCCTGCAGGATTTCCTGTATTCAAGGCCCGGTTTCGTTTCGCTGCGGCCCGGGGGGCGCCTCTTCCTGTCTGCCCTGCTTGTCTTTTTTATCGCCGTTCTCTACCTGTTCCCGTACATGGCGGAACGGCGTCTCGATGCCGCCTCCGCTGAAAAGGATCTCCCGCGCCGGCTCTCCCTGCTGGGGCAGGCGGCGGCGCTCAGCCCGCTCGACGAGCGGCCTTTTCTTTTCAAGGGGGAAAACCTGCGTTTTATCGCCGCGAAAACCGGCAATCTCGACGCCTGGAACGATGCCTGGGAGAGCGTGCGCCGGGCCCAGCGCTTGAACCGCAACAGCAGCGAGGCCCTGTTCCTGGAAGCGGAGCTGTTCCGGGGATTCGGGGATAAAGGGGTTGCTTACCCCGCTTTGGCCGATGAAGTGCTGGGGCCGCTGCGCCGGGCCGAGGCGCTTGAGCCGTTCAATCCGTTTCTGAGATTGCGCCAGGCGCTGGTTCTGCGCGATTCTGGCCGCAAGGCCGAAGCCCGAAAGCAGGCACAGGCCGCCCTGGACTTGGAAGCGGACTACGCGGCGGCGATCCTGTTCCTCCATGAGCTGGACGGGCTTCCTGCCGACGACCCCGCCCTGTGGGGCCGGATCGCCCATATTCGCGGGAAGGCGGATCGCCTTCATGCCCCTCCCGGATCCTATGTCTTCAAGTTGCACCAGCTTCCGGAAAGATCTTCGGGGAAATGACGGGCCGCGACAGAAACGAATTGGCAGCAAGATTGCTTTCTTAAATGTGAATCCAGAGGAGGTGCCGATGAGAACAAGAGGCTTTACGCTGATAGAACTCCTGATTGTCGTGGCCATCATCGGCATCATCGCCGCGATCGCCATTCCCAACCTGCTGGTCGCCCTGCACAAAGGCCGGCAGAAAGCGACCATGGGGGACATGACCTCGATCGGATCGGCCATCGAATCGTATCTCGTCGACTGGGCTTTCGCTCCCGCGGCGGGCGAATCCCTGATTGCCGGTTTGGATCGGTCTTGGTTCCGGCCTTTTTATATCAAGATACTGCCCGCGAGAGATGGATGGAACACGATTTTCGCTTACGATGCCGGCGGCGGAGCCGCTTTTGACGCCTATTCGGTCATATCCTGGGGCCGCAATAAAGTTACAAATAATACGCCGGTTGGCCAATACCCGCTACGCTCTCTGTCCGACTTCAACCAGGATATCATTTACAGCGACGGCCGCTTCACCGTCCTGCCGAATACCAAGCAATAGCCTTGGCTCAGTCGGCCTGGGCTTCCAGGCGCACGAAGGCGTAGGGGCTGCGGTAGTCGTTGGTGCGGATCTTGACCATGCTGTTGAATATCCCCTCGTCGAACGGGGTGAAGGTGAGGGTGATCTCGGCGCTGTTCTTTCCCGGCACGCGGTTGGTCTTGAATTCCAGCGCCACTTCCGGGCTGCAGCTGACCTCGAGGATGCGCAGGTCCAAATTGCCCAGGTTGCTCAGGTGGAGCTTGCGCACGTAGGTTTTGCCGACGCGGACGGCGCCGAAGGGGATGTGGTCGGGCTTGATGTCGGCCTGGGCGAAGTCCTTGACCACGATGGTGCCGCGGATGGACAGGCGGACCTCCGGCGCGGAATTGTCGTTGCTGGTCACGGTGATCGTCTTGACGATCTTGCCCCGGTAGCCGCTGGTGTTGAACTTGCCGCTGATGACCCCCTTTTCGCCGGGCCGGTACTCTTTTTTCTCCAGCCCCGCCGTGGTGCAGCCGCAGGCGGGGATGATGTTCCGGATCAGCAGCGCCTCGCTGCCGGCGTTCTCGAACTCGAAGGCGATGTCGATGGTCTTGCCGCTGGACACTTCGCCGAAATCGAAGGTCGTGCTTTTGAACTTGATCGCCGGCTTGGCGAACGCGAGTGCCGGCAGCAGGATGAAGAACAGGGCTATGCTTTTTTTCATTTTTCCTCCAGTTCCCTTATTTTTTTCTCGAGCAGGCGCAGCTTCTCGCGCATCGCCGCCAGGTTGCGGGCCAGGACCATGTTCTTGCGCCATTCGCCCATCTCCTGGTGCGGAATGCCGGCGACGATCATTTTTGTCCTGACCGAGCCGGTGATCCCCGACTTGGCGGCGACCAGCACCCCGTCGGCGATCTCGACGTGGTCGGCGACGCCCACCTGGCCGCCCATGATCACCTGGGCGCCGATGCGCGTGGAGCCGGAAATTCCGGTTTGGGCCGAGATGGCGCTGTCGCGGCCGATGCGCACGTTGTGGCCGATCTGCACCAGGTTGTCCAGCTTGACGTTCGCCTCCAGGACCGTTTCCTCGATGGTCGAGCGGTCGATGCAGGTGTTGGCCCCGATCTCGCAGCCGTCGCCGATGATCACCCGGCCCACCTGCGGCACCTTCACCGCCGCGCCGTCGGCGGCGCGGCCGAAGCCGAATCCGTCGGCGCCGATGACGGCGCCGGGGTGGATGATCACGTTGTCGCCGATCTCCACGTTCTCGCGGATGACGGCATTGGCGTAGATGAGGCAGTTGCGGCCGATGACGACGTCGCGGTAGACGGCCACCCCGGAATGGATCTCGCTGCCGGCGCCGATGCGGCTGTGATCGCCGATGAAGGCGAAGGGGCCGACGTGAACGTCCTCCCCCAGGACGGCCGTTGCCGCCACGCAGGCGCTGGTTGCCACCCCCTGCCAGAACGGCCGGCGCGGATGGAAATACGCCAGCAGGCGGGCGAAGGCCAGCTGGGGATTTTCGACCAGGATGCGGTTGGCAAATGATGCGCCGCCGTCGCGGGCCACGACCAGCGCCCCGGCGCGCACGCCCGCCAGGCCGCTTTCCCTGTCCCTGGCGGCGTAGGCGATATCGCCGGGCCCGGCCCGATGCAGCGCCTGGACGCCGGCGATTTCCAGCTCCCCGTCCCCGCGCAGCTCGCCGTCGAGCAGGGCGGCGATTTCCTTCAATTTAGGCATGGTTCTCCTTGTCGAGCAGGTAGGTCATCTTGGCGCCGTAGAGCATGATGCCCATGGTGATCTCCATCCAGAACCCGAACAGGATGATGGCCACGATCGGGTCGCGCATGTTCTTGAGCAGCGAAATATTGACCAGGTAATAGGTGTAGACGCGTTTGACCGCTTCCCACAGC
>CAZLSH010000001.1:182269-185152 GCA_964562095.1 uncultured Clostridia bacterium
AGACCAGCGCCGCCGGCAGCGCCACTTTTTTCTCGGGGATCCACTTGAACAGGATATAGAAGAGCAGGAAGGTGATCAGGAAGGGCAAGGCGTACTTGACGAGGAAGCCGTTGACGGCGCGCACCCACGCCGGATCGATCGCCAGGCGCACGGCCGCGCCGCTCTCGACGACGGCCTCGATGGTCGAGGAAAAGCTGGTCGCCAGAAAAGAGGCGACGGTCAGCAGGCCGACGATGAGCAAAAGGCCGAACTCCTTGATCCGCTTGACGAAAAAAACGTGCTGGATGTCGATGAGGAACATGTCGTTGACGAACTGCACTATCTTCTTGAAGACCATGATGCCCATGAACAGGAAGAAGCCCAGGCCGGCCAGCCCCAGGTGGCCGATGCCCGCCGACAGCTCGGCGGCCTGCTGGAAAAAGACCGGGGCGATGAAGCGGAAGAATTCGGGCGAGAAGGGGTAGACGTTCTGCAGCGCGCTATTCGCCGTGCCGAGGGCGCCGGCGAAAAGATAGGAAAAGAAGATGAGCAGGAAGAAGGAGGAGAAGACGGAGTAATAGGACAGGATCGACGACTTGTCGACGCCGCTCTCCGCCAGGAAGTCCCGCAGCGCCCGCCAGGCGGCAGCCAGGACCTTCGCCGGCGTCAGGACGCCGCTGCGGCTGCTCATGTTCAACTCGAAAAGGAAAGGCTCAACGCTCCCCATGGTGAGAACGCGAGCCTTCCCGGCATGGCTACTGGGCCAGCGTGGACAGGGTGGAGCCGCCCCACTTGACGAAGAAGAGGATCAGGTCGATGAGCAGCACGTAGATGACCAGCGATTCCATCAGGGCCAGGGCGATGATCAGCAGGCCGCGGATGGAGTCGGCCGAAGCCGGGTTGCGGGCGATGTTGTCGGCGGCGGTGCAGAAGGCCTTGGACTGGCCCAGGATGCCGACGATGGCCGCCACCGTCAGGCAGACGCTGCCGATGAGGATGGTCCAGAAGAACAGCGAGGTGGCGGGCATGGCCTTTTCGGCGCCCTGGGCGGGGAGCGCCATGGTCAGGGCCAGCAGCCCGGCGACGGCCAACAGTGTTTTTTTTCTCATGGGTGAGTTCCTCCTTGTTAGTGTTCCGAAGCGATGGCGCCGGACAGGTAGACCGACGACAGCATGATAAAGATATACGCCTGGAGAAGCGAAGTAAAGATGGCCATGGCCATCATGGGCAGCGGCGCAATGAAGGGGACCAGCGACACGATGATGATGATCACCAGGTCCTCGCCGAAGATGTTGCAGAAAAGGCGGACGGTCAGCGACATGGGGCGGGAAAAATGGGAGATGACCTCGATGGGGAAGAACAGGAAGCTCAGCCACCACTTGGGGCCGGCGAATTTCTTCAGGTAGCCGAGGATGCCGTGCTTCTTCACCCCCTGGGCGTGGTAGTAGAGGAAGATGAAGACGGCGCAGCCGGCGGGGACGTTCAGGTTGGCCGTGGGCGAGGCCATCTCGGGCAGCAGCCCCAGCAGGTTGGCGGTGGCGATGAACAGCCCCAGCGTGCCCAGCACCGGGATGAATTGGCGCCCCTC
This sequence comes from uncultured Clostridia bacterium, assembly GCA_964562095.1. Lineage (GTDB taxonomy): Bacteria > Acidobacteriota > Aminicenantia > UBA2199 > UBA2199 > UBA2199. Next base: position 183,837 of record CAZLSH010000001.1, read on the forward strand.
GCGGCCGATCATGTCGTCGACGATGGAGCGGAAGAACATGTAGATGGACTCCAGCAGCGCCTGCATCCTGGCCGGAAAGAACGACAGCTTGCGGGCGGCCAGCCTGAAAAACAGCACCAGGGCCAGGGTGGCGATCATGGCCATGATCACATGGGCGGGCAGGGGATCGCCGTGGACGCGGATGCCGGCGAGAGCGGCGGCCGCCCGCAGCAGCCCGTTGATCCAGACGGCGATGAGCGGGTTATGCTCCATGACGGTTGCCGCGCGCGGCCCGGCGCAGCCCGGCGGGGGCGATGCCCAGGTAGATCATCAGCAGCCCCTGGATGAAAAACAGCACGCCCGGCCCGGGCAGGCGGCTGACTGCGAAGAACAGAGCGGCGATGACCAGAAGTTTCGCCAAGCTCAAAATAAAGTACATCGTTTTGCCCTTGCCTTTTTCCAGGATCCGGTCAGCCTGCCGCGCCAGGAAGACGAAACCCGCGATGCCGGCGGCAGCGCCCGCAAGGGAAATTATACAATACTTGGCGCTTTTTGTAAAAAAAAAACCAGCAGCAGGGCCAGGGCCTCGGCGACAACGGCGCCGCGAACGGCGTCGTCGGGGAGGGAGCGCCTATTCCTTCGGCTCACGGCGCCTCGCCTGGGAAAAGAGGTTGCTGAAGCCGGCCGCGATGCCGTACAAAATGAAGACCAGGGTGAGCCAGGGGCCGGTCTTCAGCCACTTGTCCAGGAAATGACCGATGAAGAAGCCGACGATGATGGAGGCGGGAAACATCAGCCCCACCGAAGAATACTCCACCCACTTGCTCCTGCCGGGTTCGCCCGGAGTGCGGGCCACGGGTCACGCCGCCCCGGCGGCGCGGCGCGGCTCAGTAATCCTCTTCCTCTTCGTCATCTTTCAGGTCGAAGCCGTCCAGGTCCTCTTCCGACTCCTCGTCGCCGAAATTTCCCTCTTCCTCGTAGTAGTTGGCGGCGTCGAAGTCCTCCTCGCCGAACTCGTTCTTGCGGGTTTCGATGGCCTTGTAGAATTCGTCCTCGTCCTCGTAATGACGGATGAAGTTGGCGTCGAGCTCGCTGTAGAAGAGCTCCAGGTAGTCGTCCTCGATGGTGCAGAAGACCGACATGTGCTCGTCGCTGTCCAGGTCGCCGATCACCTCTATGGTCTTGGTGGCGGCCGCCCTGAGCGTGTCGAGCGTCTGCCACGAAATGATTTCCAATTGTTCCATCGGCGCGCACTCCTTCAGGATTTTATTGGTTCTATTTAAGAGCTTTCATTCATTTTGTCAAGGGGTTTTCAGATATTTTTTCAGATGCCGGCC
>CAZLSH010000002.1:0-80226 GCA_964562095.1 uncultured Clostridia bacterium
ACCGTCTCCTCCTGGGCCAGGGCCAGGAAGGTTTCGCGCAGGCGGTCGTCCTGGGACATGGCCGCCAGGTCGCTGTACAGCTTGAAGGAGGCCTTCTCGCGGCGCATGGCCACGATCAGGGCTTCCTGGTAGTCCATCTCCGGGGTGGGGGTGATGTCGACCAGGTAGTCGACGATCTTGAGGTCGGTCACCTGCTTGGCCGCCGGCTGGAAGGTGCTGCCGCTCCGGACACGCTGCAGCTTCTCCTTGTGCTTGTTCTCCTCGCCGGCGAAGAGGACGAACTGCTCGCGCAGGGCCTTGTTCTCCAGCTTTTCCGCCCACTCCAGGTAGAACTCGCGCGCCTCCACTTCCTTCTCGATGGCGAAGTCCAGCACCTCATCCACCGACTTGAAGTGGGAGATCACGTCCATGGGCTGGTTGCAGCACACCAGCTGCCCCTTGCCCTCGGCGATCACCTTGACGATCTTGCCGCATATCGCGCACTTGAAAAATTCACTCATGGCCACCTCCGGGATTTACCGTCCGGCATTTTAACATTGAATCCGCCATTCTGCAATCAGCGGCCGGGTCCGGTGAAAAATGAAGCGCCGGGGCATGAGAACGAGCGCTGGCTTCTGCGTTCCCTCCCCGTGGCGCAGCGCGCCTGAAAACAAATTATGGCGCAAATTATTTCTTGACTTTTCCCCCTTTTTTTTATACCATATCCATCTGAAAATCATCCAGGGTGTTTCAGGCCCGGGATTCGTTTTCTTTGGGCTGAAGGAAGGGGGGCATCTCTCCGGTCATCCCTCGGCTCCAGGAGAAATGATATGCTGGTCAAGGAAGTTGTCGAAAAGCTCGGGCTGAAGGTCCTGGCCGCCGGCCGGGAACAGGAGGTCACCAGCGGCTACGTGTCCGACCTGCTTTCCGACGTCATCGCCAACGCCGAGGAGGGCTGCCTGTGGATCACCGTGCAGCGCCACCTGAACATCGTCGCCGTCGCCCAGCTGAAGAAGCTGGCCGGCATCGTTCTCAGCCGCGGCAGCGAGCCCGAGCCCTCCGTGCTGGCCCGGGCGGAGCAGGAAGGGCTTTTCATCCTCTCGACCGCGGATGACTCCTTCACTGCCGCCGGCAAGCTCTACGCCCTTTTCGGCGCCGGGCAATGATGCGCCGTTCGCCATTTTGTTCTTTGTGAATCACTCATTTTCTTCATCGATAGGAGGCTTGCCATGGAAGCTCAAGCGGTCCATATCCCGGACAACGAGCACTTCCGGGAACTGAAACAGTTCATCGACGCCAGCCGCGGCGTGCCGGGGCCCCTGATCCAGGTGCTGCACCGCGCCCAGAGGATTTTCGGCTACCTGCCGCTCGAGGTCCAGCACTTCGTGGCCCGCGAGCTGAACGTGCCCTTGTCCAAGGTGTTCGGCGTGGTCACCTTCTACAATTTTTTCCGCATGGACCCCATCGGCGACCATATCGTCAACATGTGCCTGGGGACGGCCTGCCACGTCAAGGGCGCCTCGGAGATCATCAAGGCGCTGGAGAAGGAGCTGGGCGTCCGGGTGGGCGGCACCACCGCCGACCGTTTTTACACCCTGTCCACGGCCCGCTGTTTCGGCGCCTGCGGACTGGCCCCGGTGCTGATGCTCGACGACGAGGTGCACGGACGCCTCAATCCCCAGAAAGCCGTGCAGATCCTGCGCGACATGAGGGCCCGGGCCGCTGAAGCCGCCCGGGAAAACGCCGCCAATGAAAAGGAGGAAAAATGAAACTCGAGGACCTGAAGAAGATAAGGGAAAAATCGGAGAAGGACATGCTGCTGCGCGCCGCCAAGACACGGCTGAAGGTGGTGGTGGGCATGGGCACGAGCGGCATCGCCGCCGGCGCCCGCGAGACGCTGAAGACGTTCCTGGACGAGATCGAGAAACGCGACCTGCGCGACGTCGTCGTCACCCAGGCCGGCGAGCGCGGCCTCAGCTCCCATGAGCCGATCGTCACCGTGATCGAGGAGGGCAAGCCGTCGGTGGTCTACGGCAACGTCACGGCCGAGCTGGCCCGCAAGATCGTCGCCGAGCACCTGGTCAACGGCAACCCGGTCTCCGCCGCCATCATCGAAGTCAAGGAATAACCCAGTGAGGTCGTCATGAACAAACGGCTGGACGTGCTGATCTGCGGAGGCGGTGCCTGCATCTCCTCCCACAGCCACGAATTCAAGGATCAACTGAAAGAAGAGATCGATAAGGCCGGTTTGGCCGGGGAGATCAACCTGGTCGAGACCGGCTGCATGGGCCCCTGCGAGCTGGGGCCGGTGATGGTCGTCTATCCCGACGGTTCCTTCTACATCAAGCTGAAGAAGGAGGACGCCGCCACGATCGTTCAGGAGCATTTCCTGAAAGGGCGGCCGGTTCTGGAGCACCTGTGGCAGGCGCCCGAAGCGCGCAAGATCGTCGAGCAGAAGAAACAGGTGCCGTTCTTCGAGAAGCAGCTGAAGATCGTCCTCTCCAACTGCGGCAAGATCGACCCGGAGAACCTCGACGAGTACATCGCCACCCGCGGCTACGAGGCCCTGGGCATGGCGCTGACCCAGATGAGCCGCGAACAGGTGATCGACGTCATGACCCGCTCGGGACTGCGCGGCCGCGGCGGCGCCGGCTTTTCCACCGGCATGAAGTGGAAATTCGCCTACGACAGCCAGAACGAGCAGAAATATGTCCTGTGCAACGCCGACGAGGGCGACCCTGGCGCCTTCATGGACCGCGCCGTGCTCGAGGGCGATCCGCACTCGGTGCTGGAGGGCATGGCCATCGCCGGCTACGCCATCGGCGCCAACAAAGGCTATGTCTATGTCCGCGCCGAGTACCCGCTGGCCATCCAGCGGCTGAACGCCGCCATCGCCCAGGCGCGCGAGATGGGGCTGCTGGGCAGGAACATCTTTGAAACCGACTTCAATTTCGACGTCGAGCTGCGCATGGGCGCCGGCGCCTTCGTCTGCGGCGAAGAGACGGCTTTGATGGCATCGGTCGAAGGCCTGCGCGGCCAGCCGCGGCCCAAGCCGCCCTTCCCGGCGGTCAAGGGTCTGTGGGGCAAGCCGTCGATCATCAACAATGTCGAGACGCTGGCGACAATCCGCCACATCATCCTCAACGGCTGGGAATGGTTCAGCGCCATCGGCTCCGAGAAAAGCAAGGGCACCAAGGTCTTCGCCCTCTCGGGCAAGGTGACCAACACCGGCCTCGTCGAGGTGCCCATGGGCATCACCCTGGGCGAGCTGGTGTTCGACATCGGCGGCGGCATCCCCAACGGCAAGGCCTTCAAGGCCGCCCAAACCGGCGGCCCCTCGGGAGGCTGCATCCCGGCCAAGTACCTGAACACCGGACTCGACTATGAATCGCTCAAGGCCTTGGGCTCGATCATGGGCTCGGGAGGCCTGATCGTACTCGACGAGGACAGCTGCATGGTTAACATGGCCCAGTATTTCCTCGAGTTCTCGCTCGAGGAGTCGTGCGGCCAGTGCGTCCCCTGCCGCGTCGGGTTGAAGCAGATGCACGGGCTGCTGGAAAAGATCACCACCGGCAGCGGAACCCTGGCCGACCTGGAGAAACTGGAAAGCCTGGCCTATACGGTGAAGGCCACTTCGCTCTGCGGCCTGGGCCAGGCGGCTCCCAATCCGGTCATCTCGACCATCAAGTATTTCAAGCACGAATATCTAGAGCATATTCTGGATAAAAAGTGCTCCTCCGGCGTCTGCGCCGCCCTGTTCCCCGCGCCCTGCGTCAACGCCTGCCCCGCCGGCGTCGACGCCGCCTCCTACGTTTCGCACATGGGCGACGGCCGCCGCCGCGAGGCCTACTACCAGCACATGCAGAACAATCCCTTCCCGATCGTCTGCGGCCGCGTCTGCCCCGCCTTCTGCGAGAAGAAGTGCTCGCGCGGCAAGTACGACCAGGCCCTGGCCATCCGCGAGATCAAGCGCCTGTTCGCCGACTGGGCCATCGACGAGGGGCTAGGCTTCGCTCCACCCCAGAAGCCTTATAAGGAGAAGGTCGCCGTCATCGGCGCCGGCCCCGCCGGGCTGGCCTGCGCCTTCTACCTGACGCGCCTGGGCTACAAGCCGCTGGTGTTCGAGGCGCTGAAAGTGGCCGGCGGCATGATGAAGGTGGGCATCCCCGATTTCCGCCTGCCCAAGGACAAGCTGCAGGCCGAGATCGCCGTGATTGAGAGGGCCGGCGTGGAGATCCGCTTCAATACGACGGTCCAATCGGTCGAGGAATTGCAGCAGAAGGGCTTCGCCGCCGTTTTCATCGCCAGCGGCGCCCACCAGGCGCAGAAGCTGAACATCGAGGGCAACGACTTCAAGGGCGTCCTCTCCGGGATCGACTTCCTGCGCGAGGTCAACCTGGGCAAGAAGGTCGCGATCGGCGACGACGTGGTCGTCGTCGGCGGCGGCTCGACCGCCATGGACGCCGCGCGCATGGCCCGCCGTCTGGGCGCGCGCAACGTGCGCCTGGTCTACCGCCGCACCCGCGCCGAGATGCCGGCGCAGCTGGAAGAACTGATCGGCGCCGAAGAAGAGGGTGTCGAGATGGACTTCCTGGTCAACCCGCTCAAGGTGGTCGGCAAGGCGGGCAAGGTCAGCGGCCTGCACTGCATCAAGACCGAGCTGGCCGACTTCGACGACTCGGGCCGCCGCCGGCCGGTGCCGGTCGAGGGCAGTGAGTACACCATCCGCTCCAGCGCCGTCATCTACTGCCTGGGGCAGAAACTCAGCCTGGGGCTCACCGGCGGCAAGCTCGACCTGGTGTGTTCGCCGGCGGCGACGCCGTCAATCCCTCCACCGTCATCGAGAGCGTGGCCCAGGGGCGCCAGGCGGCCAAGAGCATCGACCGCTTCTTCGGGCGGGAAGGGGCGCTCTACGATCAGCCGCATCAGGCGGTCGAAGTGCACTACGACGAGGAGGCTTACCTGAAGACCATCGCCCGCAAAGAGCCGCATCTGGAAGATCCTGACCGGCGCGTCGCCGACCCGACCCTGGAGGTCAGCCGCGGCCTGACCCTGGACGAGGCCATCGAGGAGGCGCGGCGCTGCCTGCACTGCGACCGCAACCAGGCCCCGGAGAAGGAGTCCGTCGTTGCCGAGGCGGTGGCCATCGAGGCCATGCTGTGAGGTGCCCATGAAGCCGATGAACCGGGACGAGATTCTGAAGCAGTACGAGAGCTCGGCCGACAACCTGCTGGCCATCCTGCACGACCTGCAGGACGCCAATCCCGAGCATTACCTGGGCGACGCCGACCTGCGCGCCGCCGCCGACTACCTGAAGCTGACCTACGGCTTCGTCCATGGCGTGGCCACATTTTATTCCATGTACAGCCTGAAGCCGCGGGGCCGGAACCTGATCCGCGTCTGCCAGTCGCCCCCCTGCCATTTGCTGGGCTCATCGACCATTTCTCTTGAGCTGATGCGGCTGCTGGGCATCGGCTTCGGCGAGACCACCCCCGACAAGCTCTTCTCCCTGGAGATGACCTCCTGCCTCGGTGTGTGCGGCGTGGCGCCGGCCATGATGGTCAACGACCGCGTCTACGGCAACCTGACGAAAGAGCGCATCGCCGAGGTCATCGCCGACCTGAGGAGGGCCCAATGAGCGTCTTTCGCACCCATGTCCTGCTGCCGGTCGACGAGGGGACGGCCCAGGCCGGCGTCTTCGAGATCAAGCGCCGGCTGGAAATCGAACTGGAATCCCGGAAGCTGCTGGGCGAGGTCAAGGTCCTGGAGAGCGGCAGTGTCGGCATCGTCGGCAAGGGCGTGATCCTGGCCGTCTATCCCGACCGCGTCTATTATTTCAACGTCCGCCAGGAGGACGTGCCGCGCATCGTCGACGAGCACCTGCTCAAGGGGCGGCTCGCCACCGGGCTGGACCATGCCCCGATCGCCGCCATGGCGGCGGAGAAGAGCAGGGTGGGCCTGACCCGCGAGCAGCGGCGCGTGGTGCTGGACAAGTCCTGGACCGTCGACCCCGAGAACATCGACGAGATCCTGGCCGCCGGCGGCTATGCCGGATTGGAGAAGCTGGTTACCGAAAAAACGACGCCGGAGGCGCTGATCGAGGAGATCAAGAAATCGGGGCTGCGCGGCCGCGGCGGCGCCGGTTTCCCCACCGGCATGAAGTGGGAGTTCACGCGCAAGGCTCAAGGCGACGAGAAATACGTCATCTGCAATGCCGACGAGGGCGAGCCGGGCACCTTCAAGGACCGGCTGATCCTCGAAGGCGACCCGCACCGCCTCATCGAGGCCATGATCATCGCCGGTTACGCCATCGGCGCCGGCCGCGGCTTCGTGTACATCCGCGGCGAGTACAAGCTCTCCATTGAGCGTTTGCGCAAGGCCATCGCCCAGGCGCGCGCCTACGGCCTGCTGGGCGGGAACATCCTGGAGAGCGGCTTCTCCTTCGAACTGGAGATTAGGAAAGGGGCCGGTGCCTATGTCTGCGGCGAGGAGACGGCGCTGATCGAGTCGCTGGAGGGCAAGCGCGGCAACCCGCGAATCAAGCCTCCCTACCCGGTCACCCACGGCCTGTGGCAGAAGCCCACCGCGGTGAACAACGTCGAAACCCTGGCCAACGTGCCGGCCATCGTCGTCCGCGGCGCCGACTGGTTCCGCGGCATCGGCACCGACAAATGCCCGGGGACCAAGGTGTTCACCATCCTCGGCCACGTCGAGTACCCGGGGCTGGTCGAGACCGACATGGGCACCAGCCTGCGCGAGATCATCTTCGGCTTCGGCGGCGGCATCCAGGGCGGGAAAAAGTTCAAGGCGGCGCTGCTGGGCGGCGCGGCCGGCGTTTTCCTCCCCGAGAAGCTGCTCGACGTCAGGATGGACTACGAAAGCCTGAAGGAGAACAAGGCGGTGCTCGGTTCCGGCGCCGTGCTGGTGATGGACGAGACGGCGTCGATCGTCGACATGCTCTTTTCCATCGCCAAGTTCTTCGCCCACGAGTCGTGCGGCCAGTGCGTCCCCTGCCGCGTCGGCACCCGCCAGATCCTGGACATCGTCTACCGCATCCGCCGGGGCCGGGGCCGCGAGGGCGACCTCGAGAACATGCTCGCCCTGGCCGAGGCGATGTTCCGCTCGTCGCTCTGCCCGCTGGGCCAGTCGCTGGTCATGCCGGTGAAGAGCGCGCTGGAGAATTTCAAGGAAGAATTTGTGCTGGCCGCCGGCCAGGCCGTGAAATCATAAGGAGGCATCCATGACGGAAATGGTAACCATTCGCATCGATGGGAAGGAGGTCCAGGCGGCCAAGGGCGACAATCTGCTGAAGGTGGCCCGCGACAACGGCTTCGATATCCCCGGGCTCTGCTTTTATGAGAAGGTGACGCCGACCGGCGACTGCCGCCTGTGCATGGTCAAGATCGAGGGCCGCCCGGGCATGGTGCCGTCCTGCCTGGTCAAGGTCGAAGCCGGGATGAAGGTCACGGCCTTCGACCCGCAGCTTGAGGAGACGCGGCGCATGCTGGCCGACGTCCTGCTCTCCGAGCACAACGACGACTGCATCACCTGCGAGCGCGACGGCGACTGCCAGATCCAGGACCTGGCCTTCCGCTACGGCCTGGACACCCCCAAGCGCACCTTCGCCCCGGTCTGGCAGGAGGTACCCCAGGCCCCCGATTCGTCGGCGCCGGTCCTCTTCTATGACTCCTCCAAGTGCATCAAATGCGAGCGCTGCGTCAAGGCCTGTTTTGAAATCCAGGGCAAGGGCGTATTGAGCATGGCCAACCGCGGCATCCACAGCCATGTCGTCGCCGGCACCGGCCAATGGCTGGGTTCCGAATGCGACGGCTGCGGCGAATGCGTCCAGGCCTGTCCGGTCGGCGCCCTGATGGAGAAGCCGGTCTACGGCGGCCGCATCAAGAAGAAGGACGTCGAGCGCACGGTGGTCACCACCTGCCCCTACTGCGGCGTCGGCTGCCAGCTCGAGCTCTGGATCAAGGACGAAAAGATCGCCAAGGTGAAAGGGGCCGATTCCGTGCCCAACTACGGCGCCACCTGCGTCAAGGGGCGCTTCGGCCTTGATTTCGTGCAGCGGCCCGACCGCCTGACCCGGCCGCTGATCCGCAAGGACGGCAAGCTGGTCGAATCCTCTTGGGACGAGGCGCTGGACCTGGTGGCGCAGAAACTCGGCGCCATCAAGAAGGAACATGGGCCTGCCGCCCTGGCCGGGCTGTCCTCGGCCAAGTGCACCAACGAGGAGAACTACGTCTTCCAGAAGTTCGTGCGCACCGCCTTCGGCTCCAATAACGTCGACCACTGCGCCCGCCTGTGCCACGCTTCGACCGTCGCCGGCCTGGCCCGCTCCTTCGGCTCCGGCGCCATGACCAACTCCATCGAGGAGCTGGAGCGCGCCGAGGTCATCCTGGTCACCGGCTCCAACACCACCGAGACCCACCCGGTCATCGCCACGCGCATCAAGAAGGCCGTCCTCTTCCACGGCGCCAGGCTCATCGTCATCGACCCGCGCCAGATCGACCTGGTCAAGTACACCGAGAAATACGGCGGCATGTGGCTGCGCCAGAAGAACGGCAGCGACGTGGCCTGGGCCAACGGCATGATGAACGTCATCATCGAGGAGAAGCTCCTGGCCGAGGAGTTCGTCAAAACGCGCACCGAGGATTTCGAGGCCTTCCAGAAGGTCGTTTCCGCCTACACCCCCGAAAAAGTGGAGAAGATCACCGGCATTCCCGCCGAGCAGCTGCGCCAGGCGGCCCGCCTGTACGCAAAGGCCAAGTGCGCCTCCATCGTCTACTCCATGGGCATCACCCAGCACACGACCGGCACCGACAACGTCATGTCCATGGCCAACCTGGCCATGCTCACCGGCAACCTGGGCAAGGAGTCGGCCGGGGTCAACCCGTTGCGCGGCCAGAACAACGTCCAGGGCTCCTGCGACATGGGCGCCCTGCCCAACGTCTTCCCCGGCTACCAGGCCGTGACCGACGCGCCCTCCCGCGAGAAGTTCGAGAAGGCCTGGAACGTCAAGCTGGACGACAAGGTAGGCCTGACCGTGGTGGAGATCATGCACCAGGCCGCCGAAGGCAAGATCAAGGGACTCTACATCATGGGCGAGAACCCCATGGTCTCCGATCCCGACCTCGGCCACGTCAGGCAGGCCCTGGAAAAATTGGATTTCCTGGTGGTGCAGGACATTTTTCTCACCGAGACCGCGCAGCTGGCCGACGTGGTGCTGCCGGTGGCCTCGTTCGCCGAGAAGCAAGGCACGTTCACCAACACCGAGCGCCGCTCGCTGTGGGTGGAAAAGGCCGTCCCGGCCCCGGGCGAGGCGCGCATCGACTGGGAGGTCATCCGCGATGTCAGCACGCGCATGGGCTGCAAGATGGAGTACTCCGGCATCAAGGACATCATCGACGAGGTCAACCAGATGGTGCCTCAATACGCCGGCATCACCTACGAGCGGCTGATGCGCGGCGACAAGCTGCAGTGGCCCTGCCCCAACCCCCAGCACCCGGGGACGAAGTTCCTGCACCGCGACAAGTTCACCCGCGGCCTGGGCAAGTTCTTCGCCATCGACTACATCCCGCCGGCGGAATGGCCCGATGCCAAATACCCCTTCCTGCTGTCCACCGGAAGGCTGCTCTACCACTACCACACCGGCAGCATGAGCCGGCGCACCGAGGCGCTGCCGCAGTACGTCCCCGGCCCCTTCATGGAGATGCATGCCGCCGATTTGAAACGCCTGGGCATTGCCAGCGGCGAAAAAGTGAAGGTATCGTCGCGGCGCGGCTCGATCGCTATCGAAGCCCGCGAAAGCTTCCGCGTCGACGAGGGTTCGGTGTTCATCACCTTCCACTTCGCCGAGGCGGCGGCCAACCTGCTGACCAACGACGCCTTCGACCCCATCGCCAAGATCCCCGAGTTCAAGGTGGCCGCCTGCCGGATCGAGGCCATACGGCCGTAAGCGGTCAACAGGTCCGTGGCCGGCTGATCGCCGGTGCGGCGGTCGCGCCAGCCGTGTTTTGCTGAAGCGGGGCCCTGGATGGTTTTGTGGGTCAAGCCTTGAAGTCCGAGAAACGCGCGAGCAGGAAAGCGATCATGGCCTGGTTGTGGGGGAGCTGGCGGCGGTCCCTTTTAACATAGATGCAGAACTGGTCATCCATCCAGTCCCGGCCGGGGAAGAGATCGACCAGCAGCCCGTGGCGCAGTTCTCCCTCGACGGTGTAGCGGGGGACGAAGGCCACGCCGATGCCGGCCAGCGCCCCGTTGATCAGGCCGCGCACGTGGTTGATCTGCATGATGTGCGCCAGCATCGTGGAACCCTCCTTGGGCAGCGCCATGACGAAGTTGTTCCACCATTCGCCCTGCTCATCCAGGGATAATACGGTCACGCGCGCAAGGTCGTCCGGATTCCGCAGGCGGTGCTTCCTGGCAAAGGCAGGGGCGGCGATCACTACGTAGCGTTCGCGGAAGAGGAATTCGCGCTCGACTTCCCGATGATGGCATGGCCTGCAGTCGACGATCAGGTCCAGCTCATCCCGCAGCAATGGGGCGTGAAGATTATGGGAAAACGTGCAGTGCAGGCGGATGCCGGGGTGCTCGGGAATGAAGCGCGCGAGCTCGCGCAGCAGCAGCGTGGTGCCGAACTCCACGGGTGCGCCCAGCACCAATTTTTGTCGCAGTTGGCCGCCATTTCCCCGCAGTACGCCCTCGCACCTCTCGATCTCGCCGAAGATGCGGTCGCAGGTCCGGAACAGTTCCTCGCCGGCCTCGGTAAGCTCGTACTCTTTGCCCCGGCGGACGAACAGCCGGGTTTCCGAGGAAAGTTCCAATTTTTTCAGGGCATGGCTTACCGCCGACTGCGTGACGAACATGCGCTCGGCGGTTTGGGTGACATTGCGCACCCTGGCGAACATCCAGAATGTTTTTAGTTGGTTTAAATCGATGGCCATGTTGGAGAATTAAATTTATTCATACTTGGCATGACTATTATGAAATATGTTTATGCCCGATCCGATGGTATATTACTGGGGAAGTGATGTCAAGGGCGTCGTCCCCAACGGAGGAGGCAACATGGAAAATGCTTGTTTTCAGATCCCGGCGCCGGAGAATGAGCCCGTGGGTTCCTATGCTTCCGGGTCATGGGAACGGTCGCAACTGGAGATTGAGCTTGAGAGACAATACCGGCAGCGGCTGGAGATCCCCCTGCGCATCGGCGGCAGGGAAGTGCGCACCGGCTGCATCGGTAAAGCGGTATGTCCGCATGATCATGGCCATGTGCTGGCCGAGTTCCATCAGGCTGGGGAAAAAGAAATCCACCTGGCCATTGCCGCCGCTCTGGCTGCCCGGGAAAAGTGGGTCCGGCTGCCATGGTTCGAGCGCGCCGCTGTTTTTATGAAGGCCGCCGAGCTGGTCACGGGAAAATACCGCTTCCTCATCAACGCCGCTACCATGCTCAACCAGAGCAAAAATCCGCACGAGGCCGAGATCGATGCCGTCGCCGAGCTGGCCGATTTCCTGCGCTTCAATGCCTACTTCATGCAGAAGATCTACGCGGAGCAGCCGCAGGTTCATGCGTCCGGCTCGTGGAACCGTTCCCACTACCGGCCGCTGGAGGGATTCGTTTTTGCGGTTTCCCCGTTCAATTTCACTTCCATCGCCGGCAACCTGGCCGCCGCGCCTGCCCTGATGGGCAATGCGGTGGTCTGGAAGCCGGCCTCAACGTCCGTGCTCAGCAACCACTACCTGATGGAGATCTACCGTGAGGCCGGGCTGCCCGACGGTGTGATCAATTTCGTTCCCGGACCCGGAGCCGTGGTCGGCCCGGCCGCCCTCGACCACGACCTATTGGCTGGAGTGCATTACACGGGTTCCACGGAGGTTTTCAGTTCGATGTGGACGACCGTGGGCAGCAAGATCAGGAAATACCGCTGCTATCCGCGGCTGGTTGGCGAGACGGGCGGAAAGGATTTTGTCATTGTGCATCCAAGCGCCGACCTGGATGCCGCCGCAATCGCCCTGGCGCGCGGCGCCTTCGAATATCAAGGGCAGAAGTGCTCGGCCGTTTCCAGGGCTTATATCGCCGAGTCCAGCTGGCCCGGCCTCTGGGGACGGCTGGCGCCGCTGATCGACGATATCCGCAGACAAATGGGCGATCCCCGCGATTTTTGCTCTTTCAACGCCGTGATCTCCCGGGAGTCGTTCGCTCGCGCCATGGCGGTTTTCAACCAGGTCCGCCGCGACGACGGGGCGGAGGTGATCGCCGGCGGCAGCGGCGATGACCGGGTCGGCTACTTCATCGAGCCAACCGTGGTCCTGGCAAAAGATCCACTCCATGCCGCCATGCGCGAGGAATTCTTCTCGCCCATTTTGACGGTCCACGTTTTCCCCGATGCACGCTATGAGGAGATCCTGCGGATCTGTGATTCCTCCACTCCCTACGCCCTTACCGGTGCCCTCTTTGCTGGGGACCGCGAAGTAATCGCCAAAACCCTGGATTTGCTGGGCCATGCGGCCGGGAATTTTTACATCAATGACAAGCCGACCGGAGCGGTGGTCGGCCAGCAGCCTTTCGGCGGCGGCCGCGCCTCCGGGACCAACGATAAGGCGGGCTCCCGCCTCAACCTGCTGCGCTGGACCAGCCCGCAGACCATCAAGGAGAATTTTTCGCCGCCACGAGAGCTCCGTTACCCCTTCATGAACAAGGAGAACCGCCAATGAGACGCGAAATTATTCTGGCGCCGTCGAGCACGGCGGAGGTGAAAGACCGGTTGTTCGTGGAGTTGGGGCTGGCCGCTGAAAATCCAGGCGCCTGCCATGGCCCCTGGCTCGGCGCGCAGGGTGCCGCGATCGCCAGCCGTACCCCGATCGACGGCAGCCTGCTGGCCACGGTGCGCGTTGCGGGCGGAGACGATTACGAAACCGTCGTGGCCAGCGCAATGGAGGCGTTCCGGTCATGGCGCTGCGTTCCCGCTCCACGGCGCGGCGAGGTGATCCATGCGCTCGGAAATGAGCTTCGGCATTGCAAGGATTCGTTGGGCACCCTGATTTCCATGGAAATGGGAAAGATCAAGGAAGAAGGGGATGGCGAGGTCCAGGAGATGATCGATATCTGCAATTTCGCCGTAGGGCTATCCCGGCAGCTGTATGGCAAATCGATGCATAGCGAGCGGGTCGACAGCCGCATGTACGAACAATGGCAGCCGCTGGGGGTCGTCGGCCTGATCACGGCATTCAACTTTCCCGCCGCGGTATGGGCGTGGAATTTCGCCATTGCCGCGGTCGCGGGCGATGTGACGATCTGGAAACCCTCGTCGAAAACGCCTCTGACAGCCATCGCCATCACCCGCATCGTTCAGCGGGTACTGGCGGAAGCGGGATTCGCGGGCGCTGTCGCCTCGCTGCTCATCGGCAGCGGCGCCGGGATCGGCGAGCGGCTGATCGCCGACCGGAGATTGGCGCTGATCTCCGCCACCGGTTCGACCCGCATGGGGCGGCGCATCGGGCGGGTGGTGGGCGAGCGGCTGGGACGCACTCTGCTCGAACTGGGAGGGAACAACGCCATGATCGTCAGCGAACATGCCGACCTGCCGCTGGCCCTGCAGGCGACGCTCTTCGGCGCGATCGGGACGGCGGGCCAGCGCTGCACCTCCACCCGCCGGCTATTCGTGCAGGAGAGCGTCCATGAACGTTTTCTGGGCAGCCTGGTCGAAGCCTACCGCCAGGTCCCCATCGGCGACCCCTTGCTGCCGGGAACCCTGATGGGGCCCCTGGTGGACCCGCAGGCGGTTGCCGACATGCAGCGGGCGCTGGCCAGGCTGGCGGAGGCAGGTGGCCTTATCCTCTGGGGCGGGGAACCTCTCGCCGGTCCGGGATTTCCTGGCGGCGCTTATGTGCGGCCCTGCCTGGCCGTGGCCGAGAACCGGTGGCCGGTGGTCCAGGAGGAAACTTTCGCCCCGATCCTGTATGTCATGAAGTATCGCACGCTGGACGATGCCATCGCCATGCAGAACGACGTTCCCCAGGGATTGAGTTCGGCCATTTTTTCGGAGCGGCTGCGCGAAGCGGAGCAATTCCTTTCGCAGCGGGGCAGCGACTGCGGCATTGCCAATATCAACACCGGCACCAGCGGGGCCGAGATCGGCGGGGCTTTCGGCGGCGAGAAAGACACCGGCGGCGGACGCGAATCGGGTTCCGATGCCTGGAAGGCCTACATGCGGCGGCAGACGGTCAACCTCAACTGGGGATCAACCCTGCCGCTGGCCCAGGGCGTCCGCTTTTCGTTCTGAGGCCGGCCAGCAACGTGGCCGCGGAATGGGGGCAGTATTAATTCCAGTCATCCCCGCCATAAACGGAATGAATTATTCGCGTACGAAAGTCCGTGGTATATTGTTAAGGAATTAATGACATGGGTGATTTCCGGAAAATGTCGGCAGCAGGTGAACAACGATGAGCGAAGCGATCAAACTGACCGTGGACGGAAAAGAAACGGCCGTCGAGCCCGGAACGACCATTCTGGAAGCCGCCCGTCAGCTGGGCATCCGCATTCCCAGCTTGTGCTACCACCCCAACCTTTGTCCCACCGCCTCGTGCGGGATCTGCGTAATCGAGATTGCCGGCATATCCGGGCTGAAACGCTCCTGCTGCACTCCGGCCGAGAACGGCATGAAAGTGACGACCAACTCCAGGACCCTGCGTTCCCTGCGCAAGACACTGGTCGAACTGATCCTCTCCAACCATGCCAGCGAGTGCCCGACCTGCGTGGCCAATGGCAGATGCGAACTGCAGGATCTGGCCAACGCCATGGGCGTCGATTTCAACCGCTTCCAGCGCATTGTGGCTGACAAGCCGGTCGACGAGTCCAGCCCAGCGGTGCATCGCGATCCGAAGAAGTGCATCGCCTGCGGCCGCTGCGTCACCGTCTGCAACGATATCCAGTCGGTGGCGGCGATCAGCATGGTCAACCGCGGTTTTGACGTCAGTGTCAACACATTTTTCAACGAGGGGCTGGGACGCAGCGCTTGCGTCAACTGCGGCCAATGCACCGTGTTCTGCCCGACCGGCGCCCTGCGCGAGCGCGGCGAGACCGACGATGTCTGGAACGCCATTCTCGATCCGGGCAAGATCGTCGTGGTTCAGGAAGCGCCCTCCATCCGCGTCACCCTGGCCGAGGAATTCGGCATGGAGATGGGCACGGTGACCGTGGGCAAGATGTACGCCGCCCTGAAAAAGATGGGTTTCGATTATGTGTTCGACACCAACTTCACCGCTGATTTAACCATCATGGAGGAGAGCAGCGAACTGATCGGGCGCGTGAAGAACGGCGGTCTGCTGCCGCTGATCACGTCCTGCTCGCCGGGTTGGATCAAGTTCATGGAGACTTATTTCCCTGACCTGGCCGGCCAGACCTCAACCTGCAAATCGCCGCAGCAGATGTTCGGGACCCTGGTCAAGACCTATTTTGCCAGGGAAAAAAGCCTCGACCCGGCCAGGATCGTTTCGGTTTCGATCATGCCCTGCACGGCCAAGAAATTCGAAGCGGACCGTCCGGAAATGTGCGCTTCGGGATACCGGGATGTCGACTACGTATTAACCACCCGCGAATTCGTGCGCATGATCAAGGAAGCCAAGATCGATTTCAAGAACCTGCCCGCTGAAAGTCCGGATGAACTGCTGGCCAGCTATACCGGGGCTGCCACGATTTTCGGCGCCACCGGAGGGGTCATGGAGGCTGCCATCCGCTCGGCCTATTTTCTGCTGGCCGGAAAGAACCTCGCTGATCTGGATGTCAAGGCTGTCCGTGGCCTGGAAGGGATCAAGGAGGCCACACTGACCATCCCGGCCCAGGGGTTGGGTGACCTGACCGTCAAGGTGGCCGTGGCCCACGGCCTGGGCAATGCCCGGTCCCTGATGGACAAGGTGCGTGAGCAGATCCGCACTACCGGTAAAAGCGAATATGCCTTCATCGAGATCATGGCCTGCCCCGGCGGCTGCGTCGGTGGCGGCGGCCAGCCATATGGCAGCGTCATTGCCGACCGCGCCCGTCGCGGCGAGGGGCTCTACCGCGAGGACAGGGGCATGGCCAAGCGCCAATCCCACGACAACCCCGGCGTCCAGCTCGTCTACGAGAAATTCCTCGGCCATCCAGGCTCGGAGATGTCCCACAAGTTGCTGCACACACATTATTTCGAGCGCAGCCTGCTCAACGGGGCTTGCGTCAAGGAAGCGACCCGCAAGCCCGCCGGGCACCACGGTTGAGGCGATGGCTGAGTCGGAAAAGGGCAGCGCGCGGCGGCCCTTTTTTAGCGATGGCAAAACCATGCCGGCTGGGTTATAATTAAGCGCAATGCGCAGTTTTCACGATCTGTTCACGGGGGAGGGCGTCCATGGCTGAAAAGGCCATGCGCGGCGACCGGCTGCACATCGCCATCTTCGGCCGGCGCAACGCCGGCAAGTCGTCGCTGATCAACGCTCTGACCGGCCAGCCGGTGGCCATCGTCTCCGACGTGCCCGGGACGACCACCGACCCGGTTTTCAAGGCCATCGAGTTCCAGCCCATCGGCCCGGCGGTGCTGATCGACACGGCGGGGATCGACGACCGCGCCGAGGGGCTGGGAGCGGAGCGGGTCAAGAAGGCGGCCGCCGTCCTGGAAAAGAGCGACCTGGCCCTGCTGGTGGTCGACGCCGCCGCCGATGATTTCGCTCACGAGGACGAGCTGCTGGAGAAGTTCCGCCGGCGCTCCATCCCGGTCATCGTCGTGGCCAACAAGACCGACCTGGCGCCGGGGCGGGGGAGCGACTGGTTCCGCGACAAGACCTGCGTGCGCGTCAGCGCCCTGTCCGGAGCCGGCCTGGATGAGCTGCGGCGGCTCATCCTGGAGATCGCCCCCAGCCAATGGGAGCCGCCCTTCCTGCGCGACCTGGTCCGCGCCGGGGACGTGGTGGTGCTGGTGGTGCCCATCGACAGCGGCGCCCCCAAGGGGCGGCTGATCATGCCCCAGGTCAAGGCCCTGCGCGACGCCCTGGACGGCGGCGCCATGCCGCTGAGCTGCCGCGAGAGCGAGCTGGCCGCGGCCCTCGCCGCCCTGCGCGCCCGCCCGGCGCTGGTGGTGACCGACTCGCAGGCTTTCGCGCCGGTCGCCGCCGTCGTCCCCGCCGAGGTTCCGCTGACCTCCTTCTCCATCCTCTCGGCGCGGCAGAAAGGCGACCTGCCCAGCCTGGTGGAGGGCGTCCTCGCCGTGCCGCGGCTTCGGGCCGGGGACCGGGTGCTGATCGCCGAGTCGTGCTCCCACCACCCGCTGCCGGACGACATCGGCCGGGTGAAGCTGCCGCGCTGGCTGAACGAGTACGCCGGCGGCGGCCTCAGGATCGAAACCGTCCCCGGCAGCGCCTACCCAGACGACCTGTCGGCCTACCGGCTGGTGGTGCACTGCGGCGCCTGCACCCTCAACCGCCGCGAGATGCTGCGCCGCCAGGAGCTGCCCGCCCGGGCCGGGGTGGCGATGACCAACTACGGGGTGTTGATATCGTTCTTGAAGGGCGTCTTCCCGCGGGCGCTGCGGCCCTTCTCCGAGCTGTACGCCCGCTACCAGCATACCGCCTGGCCGCGCGGCCGGGGGCAAGGAGCGGACTGAAATGGATAGCGGATTCATCGACCACGCCAGAATATTCTCCTGCCTGGATAGCGCCCGGCCGCCCGACCGCCGGGAAACAGCCGACATCCTGGCCAGGGCGCGGCAGCTCAAGGGGCTCGACTTTGCCGAAGCGGCGCGGCTGCTGCTGCTCGAGGACGAGGAGAGCCTGGCCGAGATCTTCGCCGCCGCCCTGTTCGCCAAGAGCGAGATCTACGGCAAGCGCCTGGTCCTCTTCGCGCCGCTGTACGTGTCGAACCTGTGCAACAACGAGTGCCTCTACTGCGCCTTCCGCAAGAGCAACGACCGGATCACGCGCCGCACCCTCCGCCAGGAGGAGATCCGCCGCGAGACCGAGCGGCTGGTCGACCAGGGGCACAAGCGCGTGCTGCTGGTGTCGGGCGAGGGGCTGGGCGAGGCCGCCCTGGGCTATTCGCTGCAGGCCATCGAGACGATCTACTCGGTCAAGCGCGGCGACGGCGAGATCCGCCGTGTGAACATCAACGTCGCCGCCCTGCCGGTCGACGCCTACCGCCAGCTGAAGGCGGCCCGCGTCGGCACCTACCAGCTGTTCCAGGAGACCTACCATTATGACACCTTTCGCCGCATGCACCCCAGCGGGCCCAAGGCCGACTATCTCTACCACCTGACGGCCATGGACCGCGCCATGCAGGGCGGCATTGACGACGTCGGCGTCGGCGTCCTGTTCGGCCTCTACGACTACCGCTTCGAGGTCCTGGCCCTGCTGCAGCACATCCGCCACCTGGAGCAGGCCTTCGGCGTCGGCTGCCACACCATCTCGCTGCCGCGCATCGAGCCGGCCACCGGCTCCGACCTGTCGCTGCACCCGCCGCACGCCGTGTCCGACGCCGACTTCCGCAAGATCATCGCCGTGCTGCGCCTGAGCGTGCCCTACACGGGCATGATCCTCTCCACCCGCGAGAACGCCGCCATGCGCCGCGAGGCCTTCTCGCTGGGCGTCTCGCAGATCAGCGCCGGCTCGCGCACCAACCCCGGCGGCTACTCCCACGGCGACAGCGGCGAACAGTTCTCCCTGGGCGACCACCGCGACCTGGAGGAGGTCGTCCGGGACATCGTCGGCCACGGCTACATCCCCTCGTTCTGCACCGGCTGCTACCGCCTGGGCCGCACCGGCGCCGACTTCATGGACCTGGCCAAGCCGGGGCTGATCAAGCTCTATTGCCTGCCCAACGCCATGACGACGTTCAAGGAGTACCTGGTCCATTACGCGTCCCCGGAGACGCGTGCGTCCGGCGAGGAGCTCATCGAGAGCATGATGGCCGACATCCCGGATGCGGAGGTCCGCGGGACGACCCGCAATAACCTGGGGCGGATCGAGGCCGGCGCCAAGGACCTCTACCTGTAGATGGACCTCCAGGAGCGCCTGCAGCGGCTGTATCGCGAGCCGAACCGCGGCGACCTGATCCATTTTCTTGCCACTCCCGATATGAACGAGGTCGGGTGTTTGTACGACTTCGCCGACCGCGTGCGTCGCGAGCATGTCGGCGACGCCGTTCACCTGCGGGCCATCGTCGAGTTCTCCAGCTTTTGCCGCAACGACTGCCTCTACTGCGGCCTGCGCCGCTCCAACCACGCCCGCCGCCGGCTGCGCATGCCTCTGGATGAGATCGTCGCCCAGTGCCGACGGGCGGAGACGCTCGGCTTTCGCACGGCAGTACTGCAGTCGGGCGAGGACCCGTTCTACGGCCGCGAGGCGATCGCCGGCCTGGTGCGCCGGGTGAAGGCGGAGACCGGCCTGGCCGTCACCCTGGCGGTGGGGGAGAGGAGCGAGGAGGAGTACCGGGCCTTCTTCACGGCCGGAGCCGACCGCTACCTGCTCAAGCACGAGACGTCGGACCGCGAGCTCTACGAGAGGCTCGACCCGGGTCTGAGCCACGAGCGGCGCATCGGCTGCCTGCGGCTGCTGAAGCGCATCGGCTTCCAGACCGGCAGCGGCATCATGGTCGGCCTGCCGGGACAGAGCCTGGAAAGCATCGCCGACGATATCCTGCTGTTCCGCGACCTGGACCTCGACATGATCGGCTGCGGCCCGTTCATTCCGCACCCGGCGACGCCACTGGCAGCGGAGCCGCCGGGAAGCGAGGAACTGACCTACCGCGTGCTCGCCCTGGCGCGACTTGTCACCCGCGACACCCACATCCCGGCCACCACCGCCCTGGCGGTCACGGCCGGCGACGCCGGGCGCGCCAGCGCCCTGTGCCGCGGCGCCAACGTGGTCATGCCCAACATTACCCCCCAGCCCTGGCGCGGCGCCTACGAAATCTATCCCAGCAAGGGGCGGACGGAGGTCTTTGACCCGTCCCTGCTGGAGCGGCTGCGGCGGACGCTCTGCGAGCTGGGACGTTTCATTGCCGAGGACGCCGGCGAACGGGTAGGATTCCCCCATTCGATTTCTTGACACGACAAGGGGAAAAATGTATGATTCCAATTCCGATCCAACTTGAGTTTATTTCGTAACGATAGGAGGAATCATGGAGTACGGCTGCAAGGCCCATGCCGCAGTAGCCGGACGAATAACGCTCTTTCCTGTTTTCCACCGGCCGCCTTCTAAGTTGAAAGAGTAGGAGCCAGTGATTCCCAAGCCGGAAGAAGAAAAATGTGGATTGTAAGTGAAAAAAATCGATGAAAGGAGAAAAAACCATGGCTGAAAAAATTAGAAACCGCTGGCTGATCGCCATCATGGGGACCGTCCTGCAATTGGCTCTCGGCACAGTGTACGCCTGGAGTTACTTCCAGAAGCCGATCATGACTTCTTTTGGCTGGTCCAATGTCACCGTCATGTGGATATTCAGCCTGTCGATCTGCTTCCTGGGTTTGGCCGCCGCCTGGGGCGGGGTGAACCTGGCGAAGATCGGACCGACCAAGTTGGCGATCACCGGGGCCATACTCTGGGGTTCCGGCTGGTTGATCGGAGCCTTGGCCATGTCCATGCAGAGCGTTATCCTCCTGTACATCGGCTATGGCGTGATCGGAGGCATCGGGCTCGGACTCGGCTATGTGACCCCGGTGGCCACGGCGGCCAAGTGGTTCCCGGACAAAAAGGGTTTTATCACCGGCATGGTTGTCATGGGATTCGGACTCGGCGCGCTGATCATGTCCAAGTTGATCGCCCCTGGGCTCATGTCCAGTTTCAACGGCATACTGAAGGGCATTCCCGCCGAGTCATTCGTTGACGGGAAACTGGTCGACTCATCCACGCAAGCCCTGCTGCAAGGCCAGCTGGTCAACGTTTTCATGTACGCGGGCATCATC
The DNA here is from genome assembly GCA_964562095.1 of uncultured Clostridia bacterium. Classification (GTDB taxonomy): domain Bacteria; phylum Acidobacteriota; class Aminicenantia; order UBA2199; family UBA2199; genus UBA2199. The sequence continues at coordinate 20,904 of CAZLSH010000002.1, forward strand.
TTGTTCATTATCGCCCTCTCTGCCGCCGTGTTCATGAAAAATCCTCCCGCCGGATACGTGCCGGCCGGGTTCACGCCTCCGGCTAAAGGCGCAGCCGCCCAGGGTGGTGAAGACAAGCTCACCATCAGAGGCTGCCTGACATCCAGTAAATTTTTCAGGATGTGGCTGATCTTCTTTTTGAATATTGCTGCCGGCATCATGTTCATCGGGCTGCAATCGCCGATGTTGCAGGATCTTTTGAAAAGGACAGGCTCGGCAATGGATGCCGCTGCCCTGGCAGCCGCCGGCGCCACCTTGGTCGCCATCAGCTCCCTGTTCAATGGCATCGGAAGATTTTTCTGGGGTGGCCTCTCCGACAAGATCGGCAGGATCCAGGCGTTTCGCCTGATACTCGGAACGCAGTTGATCGTGTTTCTGGCGCTGATCGTCGTCAAAAATCCCTGGATATTCGGCATATTGGTATGTTATGTGCTCCTCTGCTACGGCGGCGGATTCGGCACCATGCCTTCCTTCATCGGCGATATCTTTACCGCCAAGCTGATGCCGGTCGTGTATGGTACGGTTTTGACCGCCTGGTCGATGGCGGGGATCGTGGGACCGCAGATCGCTGCTTACATTAAGGACCATTATCAGGCGAATGCCCCGACGTATACTTTTGTAACCGGCGCCGCGCTGCTGGCCATCGGCGTGGCCATCGCCTTCACCTTGAACAACCGCTCGCTGGCCGAAGAGCAAAAATAGTTCCGTCAAAGGTCGTTGACTGAAGACGGCGGATATCCACGCTGGGCGGGGATATCCGCTGTTTTTTTTTACCGAGCTCGATCATTCCAGAATGGCCGGGAGATCATGGATGGGGATTATTTCCTGGACTCAGAAAGTCCTGACGCGTCCCAGCAGACGCAGCAGTCCGTCCAGGATCGTGTAGGGGTGGGGAGGACAGCCGGGGATATAGAGATCGACGGGAAGCATCTCGTCCACGCCGTGGTGGACGTCCGCGTGCCCGGCGAACATGCCAGCAGAAATGGCGCAAGCCCCGACGGCAATGACGATCTTCGGTGCCGGCGTGGCGTCATAGGTCTTGCGCAGCGCCAGCTCCATGTTGGCCGTCACCGGCCCGGTCACCAGCAAGCCGTCGGCGTGGCGCGGAGAGGCGACGAACTGAATGCCAAAGCGGGCCAGATCGAACACGATGGTATTGAGCACATTGATGTCGGCTTCGCAGGCGTTGCAGCCGCCGGCGCTGACCTGGCGCAGGCGCAGTGAGCGGCGGAACAGCCGCAGACGTTTGGGCTCCAGTGGCCGGGCATGAAGAAAGCAGGCATCTCCGCTGACGGCCAGGCCGCGTCTTTCGTTGGCGGCGAGGATGTATCCGGCGGTGAATGTGATCACCTGATCGGGGCAATGGCGCGCGCAAGCGCCGCAAAAGATGCAGCGGCCCATATCGATGACCGCCGTGCCCTGCGCCTTATGGATTGCCTGTACCGGGCAAACCCGGATGCAGGCGCTGCAGCCGCTGGCGCATTTCCCGGCGGCGATCTTCGGTAAGCCCAGGAAGCGGTCCGGCAGGATAGCTGCCTGCTTCGGGTATTGCACCGTGCGTTGACGCTGGGCGATCCTTGTTTTCAGAACATTCGCCATGGTGAGCCTGCCTCATTCATAGATCAAATCCACAGTATGACAAGTTGAAGCTCTTGTTGCAGAGCGGGAAATCGGAGATCGGTTGGCCGCGCATGGCCAGCGCCAGGCCGAACCAGTTGTGGAACGACGGGTCGACGATCTTGTAGCGCTGGAAACGGCCGTTCTTGTCGGTGATGGCCACGTGGCAAATTTCTCCCCGCCAGCCTTCGACGAGCGCCACTGTGAGCGCCGAGGCTCTTGCCGGCAGGGGGCCGGCGGCGATCTCCTTGCCTTTCTGCGCCCTGAACGGCGTGTCCGTTCTGCCCAGATGTTCCAGCAGGAACGCGCAGGATGCCTGGACCTCGCGCCAGCGCACATGCGCTCGGCTGAACACATCGCCTGAATCATGGCTGCAGACCGGAATATGGGCGAAGCGGTAGTACCCATGGGCATGGTCCTGGCGCACGTCTTGAAAGCAATCGCAGGCGCGCAGCGCCGGGCCGACCAGACCGATGCTCTCCGCCGTTTCCCGCGCCAGCCGGCCTGTGCCCTCGAAACGGGCGAGGATGGAGGCGTCCTCCCAAAGAAGGCCGGTCGCGCCCAAGAAATCAGAGGTTGAGCCTTGAAGCTTTTTGGACAGCTCCGCTTTTCTTTTCTCATCCAGGGCGAATCCGCAACCGCCGGGGACCACCAGGCCGCGGCCGAAGCGGTTGCCGCAGAGCACGGCGGTCATGTTCAGGAAATCACCGCGGATTCTGCCGCAATACGACATGGTGGGCAGAAAGCCAATGTCCCCGGCCAGCGCGCCCAGATCGCCGACATGGTTGGCGCACCGTTCCAGCTCCAATGCCAATGCCCGCACCATGCCGTCATGGGCAGAGATCTTGCAGCCGGCCAGTGATTCAACGACCTGGCAATAAGCGCTCATGTGGCCCACCGAGGTGTCGCCGGCGATCACGGCCATCTGAAAGGGCGAGACGGGGAAGGGCCCGCCACGCAGCGCGTTCTCGATACCGCGGTGCTGGTAGCCCAGTGATATCTCCAGGTGGAGGACCGTCTCCCCGTGGCATTGGAAGCGGAAGTGCCCCGGCTCGATGATCCCCGCGTGCACGGGGCCGACCGCCACTTCGTGGATCCCTTCGCCACGGACCCGGAAGTAGTCGATCCGGCCGATGGAGGAAGCCGGCCCTTGCTCCTTTGCCGCCGGCTGGGGAAAACGGACCGCCTTGAGCCAGGGATGGCCCTGGGGCCGCAGCCCGGTCTGCTCGCAGATCTCCCTTTCGAAGAGATGGACTTGGGGAAAACGGGGGGTCAGGGAGGGGAAATCCTTTTTCCTGGTTATGGTGGAGATGACGGAGAGGGAGCCATTGCGGTCGTCTGCGGCCACGGCGTACAGTTGGACCTTTTGGGCGTCGAGGCGGTCGCCGAAATAGGCGCAGACCCGGAATCCCCGGTCCAGCAGTACGGCCAGAGACTCGACGAAGTCGTCCAAGTCAAGGACGGGAACATCGGCCAATGGGATGACCTGGCCGTTGCCTATGCGAGGGATGGCGGCGCTCATCGGCCGATCCCCCTTTCCACCGCGGCTGCCGCGTCCCGCAAAAAGGCGGAGAAAGGCTCGGGAAGCCATATTCCCAGCAGCAGCAGCGCTGCCGCCAGGCCCAGGACGATCAGGATATCGGGCAACCGGGGCTTTGCGGCCGCAGGCAGCGCGCCGCTGCCGCCGCCGAAGGAAACAGCCATGGCGTTTTTCAGGGCGCCGAAAAAAACGGCCAGGACGCAGAAAAGGAATAGCCCGACGATAAAGTATCGCCCCTGGAAAAAGGCCTGCTTGACGATCAGGAATTCGCTGAGGAAGATCGAGAAGGGCGCCACGCCGATCAACGCCAGGATGGATAGGAAGAAAGCCCCGCCCCAGAGAGGCACGCGCTCGCCGGCGGCGCTGATCCGCCGCATGTCTCTGGTCCCGTAATGGACGCTGATATGGCCGGCGGCAAAGAAGGAGAGGACCTTGGCGAACGAATGGTTGGCGGTGTGCAGCAGGGCCGCGAACGTGCCGATGCCGCCGAGTCCCAGTCCCACCGCGATGATGCCCATGTGCTCCACGCTGCAGTAGGCCAGGAAGCGCTTGATGTCGCTCTGGATGGGAATGAAGATCGCCGCGAAAAGCAGCGAGGTGAACCCGAAGATCAGGATGATGGCCTGGGCCTGCCCGTCCCCGCCCATCGCTGCCTTGGCGATCGGCAGGTAGCGCATGATGCAAAAGAGGGCGCAGTTGAGCATCACCCCGGAAAACGCCGCCGAAACCGGCGTCGGGGCCTGGCTGTGGGCGTCGGGGAGCCAGGTGTGCATGGGCGCCAGCCCGGCCTTGGTCCCGAAGCCGACCACGATGAAAACGAAGGCGAAGAGCATGAGTTGCGGGTCGATCTGGTCCGCATGCCGCGCCAGCCGGCTGAAAAGGAACTGCGAGCCCGCCCCGGGCAGGTTCTTGGCCGCGGCGACCGTCAGGATCGTGCCCATGAAGGCGAAGACGATCCCCACCGAGCAAATGAGCAGGTACTTCCACATGGCTTCGATGGAAAGGGGGTCGGTTTCGGAAATGATCAGGAACGCCGAGACCAGGGTCGTCGCTTCCAGGGCCACCCACATGACCCCGATGTGGTTGGACATCAGGACCAGGAGCAGCATGGCCTGGAACGCCTGCCAGAGCATGCAATAGCGCTTGACGGCGGTGCGGCCCAGGTTGCCGGCCTGGATCCCGTGCTTGAAGTAACCGCCGGCATAGATGGCGGTGATCAGGAAGACCAGGTCGACGAGAACGATATGGTACAGGGAGAGGGAATCGATGAGCAGGATGCGGCCGTAATGGGAATAGGCCCCGCCGGCGAAAAAACGCAAGGCCAGCGGCAGCGTCAGGACGGCTGTGGCCAGGGAGGTGACGACCGGGATGCGCAGGGTGCGTCCGGCGTCGGTCATGGGCAGGCAGGCCAGGATGCCGCCGCCGAGAACGGCGAAAATGACGGGAATGAAAATCGCCGTCGCCATCAGCGCCTCAACTTTTCCAGCGAGCCGCTGCTGATGGTGTCGTACTCGCTATGGATGTGATGGACGACCATAACCATGATGAACACGCCGACGAGCATGTCCAGCAGAATGCCCATTTCCACGAAAAGGGGCTGGAAGGCGGCGATGGAGAGGCCCAGGATGAAGCCTGAGTTTTCGAAAACCAGGTAACCGATGATTTGACTGACCACGTTGCGCCGCGCCACGATGAGAAAAAGTCCGATAAACGCCGTGGCGATGGCGGTGGAGGCGTGAAACGGCGATATCGTGACCGAGTAGAACGGAATTTTTCTGAGCACATAGAAGGCGAAGGCCGAGGTCAGGATGCCGAAGGTGACCGACAGCGAATAGCCGATGGCGGGGTCGACCTCGCGCACGACGCGCACGTCCCGGATCGCCCGGCGTAGATAGCGGGGGATCAGAATGCCCTTGATGGCCATGCTTAAGAAGACGAGGAGGAACATGTGGATCCTCTCCGCCGGATTCGGCAGGAGCAGGGGCAGAACGCTTAAAAGCAGCCCCTGGGCAGCGACGCCGCGGATCATGCCCGAAAGCCGGCTCGTAGCCAGCATATACAGGTTGCAAACGACGATGGCGAGTGAAACCCAGGCCAGCGGATTGAATCTCATTTTCCGCTTACCATGCGAGTGCCCCGGTCACGCTGATAAAAAAACCCAGCAAGGCGATCACGCCCGCGGCGAATAGAAGTTGCGGCACCTTGAGCAGCGGCACCCGGGCCATGGACGACTCCACAACGCCCACGATGGCGGCGATCAGGGCGATCAGCGCCACGAGCACGATCGTCTGCAGCAGTGGCGACGAGCTCGAAACAGGGAGCAAAATCCTCGCCAAAACCAGCGAAAACAACCAGAGCTTGATCGCCGCCGCATATTCCAGCAGCGCCAGCCCCGGGCCGCTGTTATCCAGGATCATCGCTTCGTGGATCATGGTGAGTTCCAGGTGGGTGTTCGGGTCATCGAATGGGATACGGGCATTCTCGGCCATGAGAACGATGAACAGCGGCAGCGCCGAGAGCAGCACGGTGATGGAATCGGCGACCATGGGGGCGGAGAGAGCCGTCATGATGCTGCCGGTGCCATTCGCACGCATGACGTTGAGCAGGCAGACGAACAGGACGGGCTCGGCGAGCGCCGAAAAAAAAGCCTCGCGGCTCGCCCCCATGCCGGCGAATGACGAACCGGTGTCGAGGGCGGACAGGATCAGGAAGAATCTTGCCAGGCCCAGGAGATACAGCAACATGACCACATCGCCGGTGAACAGCGGCTTCGGGCTCAGCATCAGGAAGGGCACAAAACAGGTTGCGGCGAGGGTAGCGGTGAAGATCACGACCGGGGCCATGCGGAACAGCCACGAGGTCGTCATGCTGGTTACGGTGCCTTTGTGCAGGAGGCGAAAAAGATCATAGTAGGCTTGGAGGAGCGGTTGCCCTTTGCGCCCGGCGAACATGGCCTTGACGCGGTTGATGATCCCGGCCAGCAGCGGCGAGAAGGCCAGTGCTGCGGCCGGGGAGATGAGAAAGGCGCTGATGTTCATAGGAAGAACTTCCAGATGATCAGACAGAAAACGGTCAGTGCGATGTAGAACACATATTGCCCGGTTTTGCCACTCTGGAACCAGCGCAGCAATGAGAACGCCCTGTCCAGGGATCTGACCAGTGGAGAGAACAGCCGGGTCAGGAACCAGTCATCCACGCCCGCATGAAACGACCAGTTGTCCATGGGGAATAATTCCCTGTCGTTCCGGAGCTGCTCGTGCCCATGCAGGGGAAGCTGGAAATGCTTGATGAGCGGAGCGGCGAAAGAAGAGGCCGTGTATTGCATGGTCGGGCCGGGTTGGCTGTAGCCGCAATCCCACGTGACGGCGCCCGTCACGGCCCGCCCCCTGCGCTTCATGATCGAGCGCCAGGCGTAGAAAAAAACGGCGGCCAATGCCAGCAGGCCCAGGATGATGCTCACGGTCAAAGTCAATGGGAAGAGCGTCCGGGCCGCCGCATCGGCAGGGCCGAAAAACATCAGGACCGGTCGAATTAAAACCGGGAGCATGGCCATACTGAATAGGCCTATGAGCAGGCATAGCGCGGCCAGCAAGCCCATGGACCAGAGCATGGGAGCCGGAGCTTCTGTTGGCGTGAGCTCTGTTTTCGTGCGTGCTTCACCAAGGAAAACGATACCGAAAACTTTCGTGAAACAGGCCACGGCCAGACCGCCGATGAGCGCCAGCGAGATGATGACGGCAAGGCTCAGCAGCGCCAGCAGCGGCTGCGGAGCGTGCACGGCGCCGCTGATGCCCGCGACGTAGATGAACAACTCGCTGATAAAGCCATTGAAGAACGGCAGGCCGCAGATGGCGATGGCGCCGACAAAGAACAAACTGCCTGTGCGGGGCATTTTTTTCAACAGGCCGCCCAGGCGATCGATCTCGCCGCTCCCCGTTTGCCGGATCACCGCCCCGGCCCCAAGGAACAGCAGTCCCTTGAATAGGGCATGATTTACGACATGCAGCAGCCCGCCTGCGAAACCGAAAAGCGCGATGGTGCTGGAGCCGAAGGCCACCCCGGTCATGCCGATGCCGATGCCCAGGAGAATGATGCCGATATTTTCAACGCTGTGATAGGCAAGCAATCTCTTGATATCATGCTGCCCGAGGGCGAAGAGCACTCCCAGTATGCCGGATATCGCTCCCAGGGCAATCAGGAGCATGCCCCACCAGGAGTGAAATGGCGCAATGAACGTCAACAACCGCATCAGCCCATATATGCCCATCTTGATCATGATCCCGGACATGAGCGCCGATACATGGCTCGGGGCGGCCGGGTGCGCGAGGGGAAGCCAGACATGAAAGGGAATGAACCCCGCTTTCAAGCCGAATGCGATCAGGGCGAGGATGAATACGGCATCGGCCCTGGCGGCCGAGAAATGAATGCCGGTCCAGGCGTGAAAATCGAACGAGCCGGCTGACGCGGAAAGCTGGAGAAAAAGGACCAGCAGAAATGCCGTGCCTACGTGCGCCGTGACGAAATAGGTCCATCCGGCCCGGATCGCATCGGGGTTCTTTTTGTCGTTGATGACCAGGAAAAACGATGAGAGCGACATGATCTCCCAGGCCAGGATGAACAGGACAGCGTTCCTGGCCAGGAGCACCATGACCATCCCGGAAACCAGCAAGCTGAAATAGAACCAATGGGAGCGTCCGGCGGGATGACTCCCGAAGTAACGCGTCCCGTAAAGTGAACTGGCTGCCGCCAGGATCAGCAGCGGGATCATGAATATGGCGCTCAAGGGGTCGATGCCCGCCCGCAGGCTGGCGAAGGGCAGTTGCCAGTTCAGCCAGCTGGAAATGATATTCGCGTCAATGCGGCGGAAAATCCAGAAAAGATATGCCAGGGTGATGAGGCTGCCGGCGGAAACAATGATGGCGGTCAGGTCCTTTAGCCGGGAGCCATGCTTGAACGGGTACAGGCTGAATACGCCAGCTGCACTGACAACGAAGACATAAAAAATCAAGGGGTTCAGCATACGGCGATCATGGTTTGACGGACTCTTTGCGCAAAGTACTCTCGAAGGCGGCCAGGGTATCGAGGATCAGCTGGCGGTTGGATGTCCCCTTGAGCACGCAGCGGATGGCGGGCTGGTGCAGGGCATAGCTGAGCCTGGACAGAATGTGAAGGTGGGAACGGACCGTGTGGGTGATGATGGTGAAGACGGTATCAACCGCCTTGCTGTCCAGGGCGTTGAAGTCGATGGGCTGTTCAAGAAAACACAGCGCCAGGACCGGTTTTTTCACATGAAATATGATCGGGTTTCTGACGTGGGGGATGGCGATGCCGTCGCCGATGGCGGTGGTGCCGAGGTTCTCCCGCGCCAGTAGAGCTCCGATCAGGAATTCCCTGTCCACATCGTCGGGGAGGTGCATGATGTTGACGATCGACCGGAGCACGCTCTCCTTGTCCGTGCCGGGGATGCGATAATGGATGCCTCCGGCGTTGAGCGACTCGGTCAGCGCCGGCATTTCATCGTCGGTCTCGAAAGGTTCATCGAATATCGCGGGGGAGAGCTTTATTTTTCTGGCCGTGGCCCATTCCAGCAATTCCACCCTGTTGAAGCGATAACCTTCACCGATCTTGTAGGCTGGGATCTCTTTTTTCGCTATCCAGCGGTAGATTGTTTTATCCGAAACCGCCAACATCTGGGCAACTTCCTTTAATCCAATCATCATGGAAAAATTCAACTCCTTGCTTGAGAGTGCGGTTGGTATACTATAGAAAAATGTATAATCCATTTAGGCAAGAAAGTCAAGGCGTGTCCATGAATGTCCATTATCGTTGGCGCGGATGCCAATGAGTGATTTGAAATGTCTGGATATGGTTTTTCCTGAAAGCGTTGGCCACATCGCCGGCGGCGGCTTCTTCGTCGCCACCCTGTACTGGCTGGCTTACGTGCGCAAGCCCAAGAAGGCCGCCTAGGGCGTTTTCCCGATCCTTTCGGGCCGCTGCCGCAAGGGGCGGCCCTTTTTATTTGATTCGTTGCGCCAAGTGGCGAGTGCTGAGCCCGCTGGGCGGGCAGGGCAACCGGCCAGGGCAAGAAGGCGCAAGTCGAAGAAGCGGCAACCCCGAGGCCCCTCCTCCCCTCACTCGATCTGCGCGGAGACGTACTCGGTCAGCTTCCCCAGGCAGTTCACGTAACTGCCGTACTCGTTGTCGTACCAGCCCATGATCTTGGCGTGGGTGACGGGGATATTGACCTCGCGCATGCCACTGACGCCGATGGCCGCCAGCACGTCCTGGGGAACCTGCAGGAAGCCGGTCCGGGTGTGGATCTCCTGGCCCTCGATCACGACGGCGGCGGGAAAGCCCAGCAGGTCCTGGGACACGTTCTGCTTGGTGGAAAAGACGAGCAGGCCCTTCTGCGCCCCGTCCGCGGCCGAGCGGTAGATTCCCTTGATGTGCTCGGTGTTGATGAAGGGCATGCCGTTCTCGTTCAGGCGGGAGCTGAAGGTGATGTTGAGGGCGATCAGCGAGACGGACGGCGTGGGGATGCGGATGGAATCGGCCATGAAGCCGAAGCGGCTCGTCTGCGGGATCACCTTCTCCAGCGTCTTGGCGGCGCCGGTCGAGGAGAGGATGATGTTGTTCAGGACCGAGCGGTTCTTGCGCAGGTCCGAGGCGCCGGCGGCGGGAACGGAGTCCAGGACGCTCTGGGTATTGGTGGCGGCGTGGACGGTGGACATGGAGGCCGTGAGGATGTGGCTGGTTTCGCGGTCTTCCAGCAACGGCTTGATCATGTGGGCCAGGCCGGTCGTCGTGCAGCTGGCCGCGGAGACGATGTTGTGGCGCATGGGGTTGAAGCTGGCGTGGTTGATGCCGTAGATCAGGGTGGGGCAGGCCTCGGCGTCGGTCCAGGACGCTCTCTTGGACTTGAAGGGGGCGCTGACGATGACCTTCTGGGCGCCGGCCGCCAGGTGCCCGGCGACGCTGCCCCGGGCGTCACTGGCGGGGACGCCGGGATCCAGGAACTTGCCGGTGCAGTCGACGACGACACGCACCCCCTCTTCCTTCCAGCGCAGGTTCTGGGGGTTCCGCTCCCGGTTCAGGAACTTGACCCGGAACCCGTCGATCGCCAGCCAGCCGTTGGGCCCGTCGACGACCTCGATGGCGCACGTCCGGCCCGAGTGGCCGTGCAGGAAGTGGTCCAGCGAGCCGTAGGTCGAGTCCGAGCGGATCGCCTGGATGAAATCGTCGACGCTCTTGCCCACGTCCCGGCCCACGTTGGCCACGATGCCGTCGAACTTGCGGGAGACCAGGTGATACCACAGGGTCAGCTTGCCGATGCGGCCCAAGCCGTTGACCCCCAGCAGCTTCTTGTCATGGATGCTTGCGTTCACGATGCCTTCTCCTTCATGGTATTTTACAATGCCTGGATCTGGATGGGATAATTCCCTTGGTAGACGATGCCCTTGTGGCCGTCGATGGCGATCGGGTCGCAGGACAGAAAGACAGTGCCGTTGATGACGCAGCGCTTGTCGCCCTCGGACACGAGCATGTCGTCGCAATTGACGACGCAGGTCTTGCCCAGCGTGGCCGCGGTAACGGCGGCGTGGGAGGTCGCGCCGCCCTTGCTGGTCAGCAGTCCCTCGCACTCGATGATCATCTCGATGTCCTCGGGCACGGTGTCGGGGCGGACCAGGACGGCCTTCTGCCCCGGGGCGCGCCGGCGCAGGGCCGCCAGGTCGTCGCGGTCGAAGACGACGGCCCCGTTCAGCACGCGGTTGCCGATGCCGATGCCGCAGCCGACCCGCTTGCGCTTCTTCTCGGGCGTGGCGAACGTTTCGATCTCGGTCTGCTTGACGATGACCATGTCCCGCGTTTGCAGGATGTACAGGTCCTCAGGCTCGGCCTTTTCGAACGTGAACTCGATTTCCTGGTGGCCGAAGCCGTGGACCTCGATGAGCTCGTTGGCGATCCGCTTGAGACGGTCGTAGATCCTCGGAAATGCGGTCTCGAGCGAGAACGGGCTCTTGCGGTAGTAGGTCCGCCGCTGGTTTTCGCTGATCGGCAGGGTGTTGACCAGGCCGGCGACGATGTCTTCGCCCTGGCTGAGGAAGGTGAAATCGCCGGCCAGGTTGACGCCGGGAACATCGTCGTTCACGTCATGGGTGAACAGCACCCCGGAGCCCGATTCGTTGTGCAGGTTGCCGAAGATCATCTGCTGCACGATGACGGCCGTGCCCCACTCGGGGGCGATCTGCATGTGGTTGCGGTAGAAGCGGGCCCGCGGCGTGTCCCAGGAGTTGAACACGGAGATGACGGCCTCCTTGATCTGCAGGAAGGGGTCGCTCGCGAACTGGATGCCGTGGTCGCGCAGCAGCCCCCGGTAGGCGAAGGCGATCTCGCGCATGACCGGCGGCGGGAAATCGATCTTGCGCGCCACGTGGCGCGCGCGCTTGAAGCTGTCCATGATCTGGTCGAACTGGTTCCGTTCCAGGCCGTAGGCCATGCCCCACGTCTGCAGCAGGCGGCGGTAGCAGTCCCACGACGTCCAGCCGAAGTTGGGCTGGCGGCTGAGCTCCTCGGTGATCTCGTCGTTCAGCCCCACGTTGAGGAAGGTGTTCATGGCGCCGGGCATGGAGATGGCGGCCCCGGAACGGACGCTCAGCAGCAGGGGCTGGCGGGGATCGCCGAAGCGCAGGCCCGAGATGCGCTCGAGCTCCGAGACGTGGCGGCGGATCAGGGCGTCGATCTCCGCGTTCAGCGACGGGATCTTCAGGATCGCCTGCACCCGGCGGAAGACCTCGGTGGTAAGCACGAAGCCGGGCGGTACCGGAAAGCGGTTCAAGTAGAGCTTCTTCAGGTAATAGGCCTTCGAGCCCAGGAACACCTGGTTGTCCATCGCCGGCGTGCCTTCATAGAGGGGGCTGATCACCAGGTCGGGGTCGTAGGCCATGATGCTCTGGATCTCCGGGTCGGAGAGGTTGCCGGCAAACTTGCGCAGGTTGTTCAGGACCTCGCCGATGAACTGGTCCAGGGTCTGGAGCAGAAACGCCGAGGAGAGGAGCTCGCGGTAGAAGATCTCCGCCTTCTGGCAGACGACCTTGCGGTCGGCGTCTGGCACGTACTGGGGAATGATGACGTTCAGGAGACGGTCGTAGGGGCGGATGAAAAACTTGTTGATGATTTCCTTGACGCTGGTCTCCATGAACTGAAAAATGTTGATGTATTGGCGGATGGTGAAGCTGCCCGAGGTGAGGCTGTACAGGAGCATCTTCAGGTTGGCGTCGAATCCCTGGTCGTAGATCCCGTCCAGGCTCAGCCCCTCCTGCAGCAACTGGATGACCGCGTAGATGTTCTTCAGGGTCTTGGCGGTGAAATAGTCAGTGTGGATCCCGGCCATGACGTCGGCGACCAGGACGGCGGCGATGCGCTCGAGCCGGAAGGTCAGCCCCAGGGCCTCGAACTTGGGCTCGCGGTACTCGCCGTACATGGAGGGGATGCCGAAGGCGACATGCCGCTTGTAGTAGATGTTTTCCCAGCCCTCGCTCGGCTGCGGGTCGAAGAGGATGGCGTTCAGCTTGCCCATGAACTGGTAAATGAGCTTCAGGGCCTCCACGCTCCGGTTGGCGGCCAGGGCGGCCTCCAGCCGCTGGCGGTCCTCGGCGGCGATGAAGGCGTGCCGCACCAGCAAGCGGCCGATGTCATCGGTCTCAAAGTGGTATTTTTCCTTCAGCAGCTGGTGCAGCTCGACGATCAGGGCCACGCGCCTGGCGTCGCTGCCGCCGCCCTGGGCCAGCGCGTCCAGGCTCCGCGCGCGCTCCTTGGCCTGCCGCGCCAGCCAGTCGTCCACGGAGAGGGAGCCCTCCGCCAGCAGCCCGGACAGGACCTGGTGCACCCCCCGCACCCACGGCCCGGCGGGTTCAATCGTCTCCAGGACGTTCTGGGGGACGAGGCCCTTGAGGCGCTCCGCGTCCAGGTCGGCCCAGAAGCGGATGATCTCCGCCGTGAGCTGGATGTGCGTGTTGTTGCCCTCGGCGTGGACCTGCTTGCGCAAAAAATGGATCAGCTTGTCGTTGCGGTGGGTGATCTCGTCGAGCCTCGTCGTCACGTCGCGCAGGCGCCCCTCGGCCCCGATCTCGTTAAAATACACCGGGAAGATCCGGGTCAGCTGCTTGATCTGCTTGTAAATGGGCGACACGGTGGCGTTCAGCAGCCGGGTGACGTCCTTTTGGAACAGGTCGGTGTCGAAGATGAAGATGCCGCCGACGCGCAGGTTGATGATCAGCGCCGACAGCAGGTTCTTCATCGTCTCTGGGTCGTACTCGATCAGCTCCAGCCAGACGCGGATGTTCTTGACGTGGTTGGGATTGACGTTCAGCGACCACTCGTCGGTCAGGCGCGCCGCGCCGGGGGAAACGAAGCCGAAGCGGATGACGCGGTCCTCGAAATGGTGGATCAGCCGCCGGTTGTGGGTGTTGATGATCTCCTTGCCCAGCCCCAGGATGGAATCGAGGATCAGGCTCGTGCTGTCGTGCTTCAGCTCGGCGAAGAGCCCGAACAGTTCGTCGACGGCCTGAACGGTCTGGTCCTCGCTCAGCTCCTGGCCGATCCTGCGGATGGCGTTGTTCAGGTCGATGAGCAGGTAGTCCCGATGGTACACCATGCCCGGCAGGTGGATCAGGTACAGGATGTAGCGGAACTGCTCGGCGGCCCGGGCGAAGCGGTCGGTCGTCTTGCGGAAGGAGTCGATGACGTCGGGAAAGGCGAAGGACTGCTTGGCCAGGTCCGCCCAGGTCCGGGCGTGCTTCAGGTCGCGTAGGCAGGCGTTGAAAAAGCCGCGTCCCAGCGGCTTGAGCGCCGGCGCATAGTCCCGCGACATGATGCGGCGGTTGGCCTGGTACCAGGCCTCGATGTCGGCCGTGTCGCGCCAGAACAGGATGCTTTTCTCGATTAGGCGGCGCATGAAGGCGAACGCCTCCGGCGCCGCCGCGCCCGCGGCCGCGCCGTCGAGGCTTTTGCCGAAGTAGCCGAGGTTGCTCATGTACCCGAACAGGTGGTTGTCCAGGTGGACGTCGAGGATGGCGATGAAGCGCCGGTCCAGCGGCTCGCTTTCGGCCGCGGCGTCCTGGTTCTTGCTGAAGAAATGGAGGAAGAGGAAGACCAGGCGCCGGGACAGCTCGTCGGACAGCCGCTCGCGAAGCAGGGCGTCGAACAGGTCTAGGAAGAGCTGCAGGACGCGGCCGCACTCGTCCCGTTGGCGGTACACCCAGAAGTCGCTGACGGCCACCTGGCCGAGCAGATCGATGACCTCCTTGCGGTTCGAGTAGGGGTGGTTGAACTCGGTGACGAATTCGCAGGCCCGTTGGTGGATCCCCCAGGTGCTGGTCGTGAGCGACAGCAGCCACTGGTGCTCCGCGGGAATCGCGAACTCCACGCTCCGCGTCTCGGCCAGGTTGGCCTCGAGCGCCTCGGAGCGGATCGCGCGGGTCATGTCCGTTCGCCGAGGTGCCGGAGCAGGTCGATGATGCGCGCCGCGTACCCCGTCTCGTTGTCGTGCCAGGCCAGGACCTGGACCAGGTCGCCGTCCAGCACCTTGGTGGCGAGGGAATCGAAGACGGCCGAGTGGCGGTTGCCGCCCACGTCGCTGCTCACGATAGGGTCGGAGACGTATTCGAGGATGCCGGCGAGCTCCCGCGCCGCGTGCCGGCGGAAGGCCTCGTTGATCTCCTGGCGGCGAGCCGCCCGCCGCAGCTGGGCGGTCAATTCCACGAACGAGCAGTCGGCGACCGGGACCCGGGTGGCCAAGCCGTCAAAAAGGCCCCGCAGTTCCGGGAAGATGGTCTGGACGGCCGGGACGGCGCTGGTGGTGGTGGGGATGATGTTGCAGATGGCCGAGCGCGCCCGGCGGAAGTCGGCGTGGGGCCCGTCCTGGAGGTTTTGGTTGTTGGTCACGGGATGGATGGTGTTCAAGAAAGCCCGCCTGACCCCGAATTCGTCCAGCAGCACCCGCAGCATGATCGCGACGCAGTTGGTCGTGCACGAGGCGTTGGAAATGAGTGCGTCCCCGGGCTGCAGGTCATGGTGGTTGACGCCCACGACAACCGTCCGGTCCAGGGAACCGTCGCGGGCCGGGCAGCTCAGGATCACTTTCCGGGCGCCGTTTTCCAGGTGGCCTTGCAGGGAAGGCCGGTCCTTGAACCTGCCGCTGGCTTCGACGACGAACTCCGCTTGCCCCTGCCGCCAGGGGATGGCGGCCGGACTGGCCGCGCCGCTGACGGGGATGCTCCGGCCGTCGACGAGGAGGCCGCGGGCATCATAGCCGACCTTGGCCGGGAGCTTTCCGTGCAGGCTGTCGTAGGCGAGCAGATGGGCCATCAATTCGACGCCCATCGGATCGTTGACCTGCACGACCTGCAGATCCGGCGTCTCCAGGGACAGGCGCAGCACCAGCTTGCCGATCCTGCCGAAGCCGTTGATGCCGATTCGGGCGGCCATGCCCGATCACCGGTGCCCGGCAACGGCCGGTGCGAAGCGGGGCGGAAACTCTTCAGTCGGTCTTGTCATCGTCGCTTCTTCCTCGCATGACGTCTTCGCGGCCCGCGGCGGCCGCGCTCCGCTCGTGAGCGGTCAATATGAATAATCTCTTTGAAATCGTAGGTATTGTCATTCTAAACCGTTTGCCGCAAAATTTCAAGCGCGCGCCGGAGACCGGGGACGGGGCACGGAAAACGGGGACGATACTCGCGCAAGGCAAACGGCAAAGGGAAAAAGGCAAAAGTGAGGAAAGAGGCCCTGCAAGTGCCCGCTATGATCATTCCCGCTTATCATTCGTGCAAATGGTCAGTTCGTCGAGTTTCTTGCTGACATGAACTCTAAGAGATTGCTTGGCCCTATGTTTTGAGGTTCTGGAACAACCTGAGCAGCTGGGTGCGGTTGCCGACGCCGAGCTTGCCCAGGATGTGGTGGACGTGGATCTTGACCGTGCTCAGCTCGATGTAGAGTTTTTCGCCGATCTCCTTGTTGCTCAGCCCTTTCAGCAGCAGCAGCACGATCTCCTTCTCGCGGGGGGAGATGGCGCATTTGTCCAGCAGCTGGTCCATGGCCTCGCGGGAGCGGATCCTGGACGCCCGGCGGCGGAGGCGGGTGCGGTTCAGTTCGAGAACCAGCAGGGCGACGGCCAGCGCCAGCAGCGACAGGAACCACCACGACTTCCACCATGGTCCGCGCACGCGGACGACCAGCGTGGTCTCCCGCTCGTTCCACAGCCCGTCGCTGTTGGAGCCTTTGACCCTGAACGTGTAGGTCCCGGCCGGCAGGCGCGAGAAGGACGCGAGCCTGCGCTTGGCGTCGGTTTGGATCCAGTCGTCGGTCAGCCCCTCCAGTCTGTAGGCGTAGCGGTTCTTCATCGGGGCGGAGTAATCCAGGGCGGCGAACTCCAGGGAGAACAGGTAGTCCCGGGGGCGGATGACGATTTCGTCCGTCTCCCAGATGGGCCGGGCCAGCCGGGCCTCGCGGTTCAGGATCCTGAACGAGGTGATGTGCACCGGCGGCGCGCAGGGGCTGTCGGTTATCTCCTCCGGGAAAAAGGCGTTGAAGCCGTTGACGCCGCCGAAAAACATTTCGCCGCGCGGGCTCAGGTAGCGGGCGCCGAAGTTGAACTCGTTGCCCTGCAGGCCGTCGTGGACGTCGAAATTCCTGAAAGCCCCGGCGCGCGGGTCGAAGCGTGACAGCCCCTCGAAGGTGCTGAGCCAGAGGCGGCCCGTGCGGTCCTCCAGGATGCCGTAGATCTCGTTGCACGGCAGCCCGTCGCGCTTGGTGAAGTGCGAGAACGTCCGCCGGGCGGCGTCCAGTCGGTTCAGCCCGCCGCCCCAGGTCGCGATCCACAGATTCCCCTCGCGGTCCTCGTGCAGGTCGAAGATGTAGTTGCTGCTCAGGCCGGCCGGGTCGGACGCGTCGTGCAGGCTGCGGGCGAACGTGCCGGTTTCCGGCAGGAAGCGGTTCAGCCCGCCGCCGTAGGTGCCGATCCACAGGGCGCCGGAGCGGTCCTGCAGGATGGCGCGCACCTCGTTGCTGCCCAGGCTGCGGGAGTCGTCGCCGTCATGCTGGAAGCGGCTGAACGTGTTGTTTTCGCGGCTCAGGCGGTTCAGCCCGCCGGTCAGCGTGCCGACCCACAAGTTGCCGGCGCGGTCCTCGGCCAGAACGCGGATCTTGTCGTCGCTCAGGCTGTGCGGGTCCTGCGGGTCGTGGCGCAGGGCGGTGAAGGCGTTGCGGCGGCGGTCGAAGCGATTCAGGCCTCCGCCGTCGGTGCCGATCCAGAACTCGCCGCGGCTGTCGACCAGCAGGTTGCGGACGAACCGGTCGCTCGGCCCCGCCCCGCCTTCCACGACGGAGGGATAACGGGAGAAGGAGCGGCGTTCTGGATCGAGCCGCTCCAGGCCGCCCATGGTGCCGATCCACAGGCTGCGGTCGGGGTCCTCGTGGAAGCAAAAAACCGCGGCGTTGCCCAGCCTGTCGGCGCGGCCGGGCAGGGGGTAGTGGTGGTCAAAGCGCATCTGATTGGCGCTGACCTTGTCGACGCCGGTCCCGAAATTGCCGATCCACAGGATGCCGGAACGGTCCTCGCAGATCGACAGAACCTGGTCGTAGCCCAGGCTGTAAGGGTCCTGGGGATCGTGGCGGAAAACGGAAAACTCGCCGCTCCTGGGGTCGCCGCAGAGAAGCCCCTCCTGGGTGGCGATCCACAGCCGGCCGGAGCGGTCCTCGCTGATGTCGTTGACCTGGAGCAGCGGGGGAATGTTCCGCTTGCCGGCCAGGCGCTCGCAGCCGCCCGTGCGCCGGTCCAGGCGGTCGAGGCCGGCCTGGGTGCCGATCCACAGGGCGCTGCCACGGTCCTCCAGGATGGCCAGGATGCGGTCGTGGCTGAGGGTGGCCGAATCGTCGGACCGGTGAGAGTGGCGCTCGAAGGTCGTGCCGCCGCGGCGGAGCCGGTTCAATCCCTCATCGGTGCCGATCCAGAGAGTCCCCTCGCGGTCCAGGCACAGGGCGTTGACCTGGTCGTGGCTCAGGCTGGAGCCGTCGCCTGGGCGATGCCGGAATATGGTGAAACTTCCCGTGGCCCGGTCCAGGCGGTTGAGGCCGTTGTTGGTCCCGACCCAGAGAACGCCGTCCCGGTCCTCGACCAGGGCCTGGACGACGCTGCCGCTGAGCCCGCCGGCCGGCACGGGCGTCTTCCAGTAGGAGTGGAACGCGTCGGCGGCCGGGTCGAAGCGACTCAGGCCGCCGTTGTGGGTGCCGATCCACAACGTGCCATCTTTGCTCTCCATGAGTTTCACGACGTGGTTCTGGTTCAGGCTGGAGCCGTCGCCCGGCACGTGGCGGTACTCGCTGAAGGTGTAGCCGTCATGGCGGTAGAGGCCGTTTTCGGTGGCGAACCACATGAAGCCAAGGTGGTCCTGGAGGATGTCGAACACGACGCTGGGCGTGAGCCCCGAGGTCGCCGGGACGTGCTCGAAGCGCAGCCTGCCGCCCTCGGCCGGCAGGCGGAGGCAGAGGACCGGCAGCATAAAGGTGAGCGCCGCCAGGGCGCTCGTGGCGAGCCTGGCCGGCCTGGAAGCTTTTGCACGGCACGGGGAAAAGGATTTCCTGCAATTCATGGCGTTTCCGGCAATCCGGGGGACATCGAGGAGGAGATCGCCTGTCCGCCGGGGCTGAAGACAATAAGACGTTTCCTCTAGGGGAATGGTTTCCATTCCGCCTCCGAAAAACAACTTTTAATGAAAACATTATAGGATCATTAATAATTAATTCAATAAATTGAATTATTTTGATGCAAAATTAATTGCCACCTTTCTCATCCATGGATAGACCGGATTCGTTCACTGACCTGACTCTGCGAACACTGCCACTGCCACTGATTGATTCGGCGTCAGGTCTTCAAATTCTGAAATAGCCTGAGCAACTGGGTGCGGTTGGCCACCCCGAGCTTGCCCAGGATGTGGTGGACGTGGATCTTGACCGTGCTCAGCTCGATATAAAGCTTTTCGCCGATCTCCTTGTTGCTCAGCCCTTTCAGCAGCAGCAGCACGATCTCCTTCTCGCGGGGGGAGATGGCGCATTTGTCCAGCAGCTGGTCCATGGCCTCGCGGGAGCGGATCCTGGACGCCCGGCGGCGGAGGCGGGTGCGGTTCAGTTCGAGAACCAGCAGGGCGACGGCCAGCGCCAGCAGCGACAGGAACCACCACGACTTCCACCATGGTCCGCGCACGCGGACGACCAGCGTGGTCTCCCGCTCGTTCCACAGCCCGTCGCTGTTGGAGCCTTTGACCCTGAACGTGTAGGTCCCGGCCGGCAGGCGCGAGAAGGACGCGAGCCTGCGCTTGGCGTCGGTTTGGATCCAGTCGTCGGTCAGCCCCTCCAGTCTGTAGGCGTAGCGGTTCTTCATCGGGGCGGAGTAATCCAGGGCGGCGAACTCCAGGGAAAACAGGGAATCCCGGGGATGGAGGACGATTTCGCCGGTTTCCCAGATGGGCTTGTCCAGCCTGACTTCCTTGTTCAGCACCCTGAAAGACGTGATCCGCACCGGGGGGACGAACGTGTTGTCCAGGATTTCGTGCGGGAAAAAAGAGTTGAAACCGTTGCTGCCGCCGACGAACATCCTGCCGCTCCGGCCCTGGCAACAGGCTTTGGAAATGAAGGCCCGGCCTTGCAGGCCGTCGTCCTCGTCGTAGCTGCGGAAACGCTTCGTGAGCGGCGAGAAACGCGACAGCCCGTCGTTGGTCGTGATCCACAGGTCGCCCACGCTGTCTTCGAGGATCCCCAGCACCATGTTGCTGGCCAGGCCGTCGGCCTTGGTGAAGTGGGTGAACTTCCCGGTTCCCGTGTCCAGCCTGTTCAGGCCGCCGCCCAGGGTGCCGATCCACAGGCAGCCTTGGCGGTCTTCATGCAGGCAGAAGATGAAGTCGTCATTCAGGCTGGCGGCATCGGCAGCGTCGTGCCGGTAGCGGATGAACGTGCCGGTCTCGGGCACGAAGCGGTTCAGTCCGCCGCCGTAGGTGCCGATCCACAGCGTTCCGGAGCGGTCCTCCAGGAGGGCGCGCACGATATCGTCGCCCAGGCTGGTGGGATCGTTCTCGGTGTAGCGGTAGTGGCGGAACACGCCGCTGCCGCGGTCCAGGCGGTCGAGGCCGCCGCCGTACGTCCCGATCCAGATGGTGCCGGCCGTGCCCTGGCAGATGGACAGGACGCGGTTGCTGCTGATGCTGCCGGGCTGCCGCAGGTCGTGGCGCTGGACGGTCACCCGGCCGGTGCGTGGGTCGAACAGCTGAAGCCCGCCGCCGTCGGTTCCCAGCCAAAACCTCCCGTCCCGGTCCCAAAGCTGGCAGCGCACGTTGACTTCTCCCAGTGTCCCGGGTGGGCCGGAGCCGTAGCCGAAATGGCTGATGGCGCCGGTCTGTTGGTCGAGTTTGTCCAGGCCGCGATGGGTTCCGATCCAGAGCGCTCCATCCGGCGCCTCCATGAGCGACATGATCAGGTTGCTGCCCAGGGTGTTCTCCCGGCCGGGGATCAAGCGGAAATGGGAGAAAGGTGTGTGGTAGGGATTGAAGCGGCAGATTCCGTTTTCGCCCGAGCCGACCCACAGGATGCCGGAACGGTCCTCGTGGAGCGAGAAGACCTGGGTGAACGGCAGGCTTCTGGTATCCAGCGGGTCGTGGCGAAACACTTCCGCGCTTCGGGACGTGTCGCCCAGGCAAACCAACCCCATCGATGTGGCCAGCCAGAGCCTGCCGTTGCGGTCCTCGTGGATGGCATGCACCCGGGGCGGCTGCACGGCATGGCCGTCCAACCCCGGCAGAGGGGTGGGAGCGAATCGCCGGGACTGGTGGTCGAAGCGGTACAGCCCGTTGTCGGTGCCGATCCACAGGGTTTGCCGGCTGTCATGGTGCAGGCAATACACATTGTCGTCGCCCAGGCTGGACGGGTCGGCGGGGTCGCGGCGGAAATGGACGGAGTGGCCCGTCCTGCGGTCCAGGCGGATGATCCCGCCGCCGAAGGTGCCGATCCACAAAGCGCCTTCGTGGTCCTCGCAGATGGCATGGACATGATCGCTTTGGCCTGGCCGGTCCTGGGCCAGCGGTTGCGGCGTAAAGCGCCCGGACGCCCGGTCGAGACGGGCCAGGCCCCTGTCCGAGCCGACCCAGAGCGTGCCGTCGCGGTCCTCGCAGATGGCGCTGACGATATCGTGGCTCAGGCTGTCGCTGCGGCCGGGAATGTGCCGGAAGTTGCGAAATTCCCCCGAATGGGGATCATAGCTGTTCAGCCCGCCGTTGAGCGTGCCGATCCAGAGGCTTCCCTCGCGATCCTCGAATAGCTGCAGCACGGAATTGTGGCTCAAGCTGGACGAATCACCCGGAACGTGCTGGAACACGGTGAATTCATAGCCGTCGAACCTGTTCAGGCCGCACTCCGTCCCGAACCACATGAACCCGCTGCGGTCCTGCAGGATCGAATAGACCGTATGGTGCGAAAGCCCTTCGGTCCTGCCGGCGTGAAAAAAGTTTAAATCCATCCCGGCCGGCTCCAGGCGCAGGGAGAGAGCCAGGATGGCCAGGCAGGCGAAGCAAACGGCGGTCTTGCTGTTCATGTCGCCCTCCAACGATGCAGACGACGAATATAGGGAATCGGCAGGTGGTGCCTTTCCGGTGCGGGGAAGACAATTATTAGACGCGGGAAAGTGGAGAAATGTTTCATGTTTCGGAGTTTCTTACCCATATTGGCGTCATGTTTTCGGAATGATACTCCGGCAGATGAAAATATTCAAATAATTGAACTATATCACTGCGAGGGGATTTCGCGGGGCAGGCCGCGAATTTTTTTTCAACCTGCCCGGCAGGTGTGTTATAATAGCGGCAATTTTTTTCTGGAGAATCAACATGAGCAAGGTGATTGAGAAAGTTGCAGCCCGCGAGATCCTGGATTCGCGCGGCAACCCGACCGTCGAGGCCGAGGTGGTGCTCGCGGACGGCTCGTTCGGCCGCGCCGCCACGCCATCAGGGGCCTCCACCGGTGTTCACGAGGCGTGCGAGCTGCGTGACGGGGACAAGAAGCGTTACGGCGGCAAAGGCGTCTTGAAATCGGTGGGCCACGTCAACCGCGAGATCGCCGTCGCCCTGAAGGATCTGGATGCCCGCGACCAGGAGAGGGTCGACCGGACGATGATCGAGCTGGATGGAACTGAGAACAAAGGCAACCTGGGCGCCAATGCCATCCTGGCCGTCAGCCTGGCCGTGGCCCGCGCCGCGGCGGCAAGCGCCAAGCTGCCGCTTTACCGTTATCTGGGCGGCGACCAGGCGAACCTGCTGCCCGTGCCCTGCTTCAACATCATGAACGGCGGCGCCCACGCCAACTGGCAGGGGACCGACCTGCAGGAGTTCATGATCGCCCCCGTTGGCGCGCCCAGCTTCCGCGAGGCGCTGCGCTGGGGCGCCGAGACCTACCATGCCCTGAAGAAGGTACTGAAGGATGCCGGCCATGCCACCGCCGTCGGCGACGAGGGCGGCTTCGCCCCCAAGCTGAAGGCGAACGCCGAAGCCGTCGAGCTGATCCTGGAAGCCGTTTCCAAAGCCGGCTACCGGCCCGGACTCGACATTGCCATTGCCCTCGATCCCGCATCCAGCAGTTTCTACGAGGATGGCGTCTACAACCTGCGAACGGAAAAGCGCAAGATCACTTCGGAGCAGATGGTAGCCATGTGGTTCGATTGGGTGGAGAAGTACCCGATCGTCGTGCTGGAGGACGGCTTGGCCGAGGATGACTGGGAGGGCTGGAAACTCCTAAACCGGGAGATCGGCGGCAAAGTCGAGCTCGTCGGCGACGACCTCTTCGTGACCAACGTCAAGCGCATCGAGCGCGGCATCAGGGAAAACGCCGCCAACGCCGTGCTGATCAAGCTGAACCAGATCGGCACCCTGACCGAGACGCGGTCGGCGATCGAGATGGCGCGCAATGCCGGCTGGGGCGCGATGGTCTCGCACCGCAGCGGCGAGACGGTCGACAGCTTCATCGCCGACCTCACGGTGGCGATGGCCACCGGCCATTTGAAGACCGGCGCCCCCTGCCGAGGCGAGCGGGTGGAGAAGTACAACCAGCTGCTGCGCATCGAGGAGGAGCTCGGCTCCAAGGCTGTCTATGCCGGGCGCAAGGCGTTCGTCAGGTAGCCTGCAGAGCCAAGCCTCTCACAAGGCAAAAGGCAAAAGTAAAAAGGCAAAAGTGAAGAGAGCATTCCCAGAACTCCATATGGATTTGCCTCCATTTCTATCCGGGCAGGGAAAGGCGAAATGAGAGTGCATCTTCCCAACTTTTGCCTTTTGCCTTTTGCCCTTTGCCTTTCTTTCCCGGCTTTGTGCCTGGTTCACCGCAGTCAGGTTGGTCATGTCCGTTACTAGCGAGCACTTCCCCGTTAGCCGAAATCTATGGAAGATCCTCGCCATGAAGTTCCTGGGCGAATTCCTGCCCATCGCGCCGGTGTTGATTCTCTTCTACACGGCGAACGGCCTGAACTCGACGCAAATATTCACCATCCAAGCCATCTTCCATCTCGGGGTACTGCTCATGGAGGTGCCCTCGGGCTACCTGGCCGATGTCGTCGGCCGCCGCAAGACGCTGGTTTTCGGGGCGGTGTTCTTTCCCCTAAGCCTGGCCGTTTACACGGTGGGGCGCAGTTTCGCCGCCTTCGTGTTCGCCGAGGTCATCCTGGCCGTCAGCGTCAGCATGCGCTCTGGATGCGACTCGGCATTGCTGTTCGACTCGCTGCGCCAGCTGAAGCGCGAGGGCGAGTACAAGCGCTTCGAGGGCCGCTGCGCCCTGTTCGCCCGCACCGGCACGGCGATCTCCTCGGTGGCCGGCGGCCTGCTGGCCTCGGTCTTCCTGCGCCTGCCTTTCCTGGTCAACACGGCCGTCGCCCTGCTCATGCCGGCGCTGTCCCTAGGCTTGCGCGAGCCCGAGCGCGAGAAGCGGCCCGGCAAGGAGCCGCTGCGCGACATCCTGCGCATCTGCCGCCACTGCCTGAGCGAGCCGCGCATCCGGCCGGTGATCCTGTACTGCGGCCTGATCATGGCCGGCAACCTGACTGGGCTCTGGGCCTACTTCCTTTTCTACCAAGAGTTGCGCATCGGCATCGGCTGGTTCGGAATTCTCTTCGCCGTCTTCCAGCTCGCCGGCGCCCTGGGCGGGTCGCGCGCCCATGCCTTCAGCGAGCGCTTCGGGGAGAAGACCGCGCTGTACCTGGTGCTGCTCACCCCGCTCGTTTTCTTCATGCTCGGCCTGTTCCCGAGCGTGTGGCTCCTGCCCCTGATCCCGGCCAACGCCCTGGTGTGGAATTTGGCCTACCCGGTGCTGCTCGAACGCCTCAACCTGGCCGTCGGCTCCGATGTGCGGGCCACCGTCCTTTCCCTGGCCGGCATGGCGGGCAGCGTCACCTTCATCGTCGTCTCGCCCCTCTTCGGCCGCCTGGTCGACGCCGTCTCCCTGTCCGTTGCCTTCATCGCCCTGGGAGTTTTCCTTCTCCTGGCCGGCGCCTGGCTCCTCTCCGCCGTGCTGCGCCACTGGCGGGAGACGCAGGGCCCCGAGACGATATGATGGCGAGTGGTAGTGTTCGTGATAGTGTTAGTGAAGATATTCAAGTCATTTCCATTGAATTTCATGCCATTCATGATATATTCTCGCCGGGGAACAGATTTTTATTGATTGGAGTGAAACGATGGAGCTGAATTATTCGATCGCTGACGAAATTTTCGCGAAGTTTCCCGAATACAGGCGCGGGGTGGTCGTCGCCCGTGGCGTGCGCAATGGCGATTCGCCTCCCGAGCTGGTCGGGATGCTGCGTGAGGAGGAGGCGCGGGCCAGGGAGAGGCTCAACATGGACACGCTGACCGCCGAGCCGCGCCTGGCCTCCTGGCGGGAAGCGTTTCGCCGGCTGGGTTACAAGCCCGGCGATTTCAGGCCCTCGATCGAGGCCCTTCTGCGCCGGGTGCTGCGCGGACAGGAATTGCCTGCGATCAACGCTTTGGTCGACATCGGCAACGTCGTCTCGCTGCGCCGCCTGCTGCCGGTCGGGGGCCACGCCATCGATGTGCTGACCCGGGACATCGCCCTGAGTCCGGCGACGGGCAGCGAAACGTTCATCGCCTTCGGCGCGGAAGCTGCCGAGCACCCGGCCGCGGGCGAGTTCATCTTCACCGAGGGGGATACGGTGCTGACGCGGCGCTGGATCTGGCGCCAGGCCAACCACACCCTCACCCGGCCGGAGACGAAAGCCATCGAGTTCAACATCGACGCCCTGCCGCCGGTGAGCGCTGAGGATGTTCAGGCGGCGGGGAGGGATATCATGGAGCTGGTCGCCCGTTTCTGCGGCGGCAGCGCCCGCTTCGACGTCCTCGATCGGCGGCAGCCGTTCTTGCGGCTGGCGGAGTCGGCGCCCTGAAGAAATTCCGCTCCCGATGCGTCTGAAAAACAAATCCGGCGCCTGGGCCGTATAGAACTTTTGAAATTCAATATATTTGGATAAAAATTGGAATGAAACCATAGCGGTTGATTTATTGACTTCAATCAAGGAGAAAAGGATGACAAAAAAAAGCACGCGGGCCATGCTGGTCCTGGTGGCACTGCTGGCCGTGGGTGTCGGAAGCAGCCTCCTGGCAGGCCAGACCATGGACAAGATGAAGGGTCAGATCCAGGAAAAGACGCTGAAAAACGGGATGAAATTCATCGTCATGGAGCAGCACGAAGCCCCGGTGGCCTCGTTCCACATCTATGCCGACGTAGGCAGCGCCCAGGAATCCTATGGCATCACCGGGATCTCCCATATTCTGGAGCATATGGCCTTCAAGGGAACCACCACCATCGGTACCAAGGATTACGCGGCCGAGGCCAAGGTGCTGGACGAGCTGGACCGGGTATATGAGGAGCTCAACCGCGAGGAGAAGCAGATCAAACCCAATGCCGACCGGGTCAGGGAGCTGAAGGCCGGATTTGAGGAGCTGCAGAAGCAAGCCAAGGAATACGTGGTCAACAACGAGTACTTCGACATGGTCATGCAGCAGGGCGACGCCGGCGTCAACGCCTACACCAATTACGACGCCACCCAATATATCAACAGCCTGCCGGCCAACAAGCTGGAGTTCTGGATGGCCATCACCTCCGATCGCTTCCTGAATCCGGTCTTCCGCGAGTTCTATAAGGAGCGTGAGGTGATCATGGAGGAGCGCCGCCTGGGCCTGGAGACCCAGCCCATGGGCAAGCTGATCGAGGACTTCATGGCCGTGGCCTACAAGGCGCACCCCTACCATCATTATGTCATCGGCCACATGTCCGACATCCAGGCTATCAGCCACCAGGACGTGAAGGATTACTTCAAGAAATACTATTCGCCAAGCAACCTGACCGCGGCCATCGTCGGCGATATCGACCCCCAGGAAGTCTTCCGCCTGGCCGAGCTCTACTTCGAACGCATTCCCAGCGGCCCGCGTCCCGAGCCCCTGCGCACGAAGGAACCAGAGCAATGGGGCGAGCGCCGGGCCACGGTCACGGCCCAGTCGCAGCCGATATTGATCGTGGGCTACCACAAGCCCGCCGTCAGGCATTCCGACAATGGCGCCCTGGACGCGCTGGCCAACATCATCGGCCAGGGGCGCTCCTCGCGCATCTGGGAGAGCCTGGTAAAAAAGGAGAAGATCGCCGCCCAGGTCGGCTGCTTCAACAACTTCCCCGGCGAAAAATACCCCAACCTGATCGCTTTTTTCTCCATGCCCAGCAAGGACAAGACCGCGGCCCAGTCGCTGGAGCTGATCGACAAGGAGATCGAAAGGATCAAGAAGGAGCCGGTCAGCGCCCAGGAACTGGCCAAGTACAAACAAATGACGAAGAAGGGGCTGATCGGCCAGATGAAGTCCAACGCGCGCATGGCGGCCCTGCTGACCGCCTATGATGTGATCCAGGGTGACTGGCGGCTGCTTTTCGACGAGCTCGCCAACATCGACCGGATCACCGCCGCTGATGTCCAGCGCGTGGCCAACACCTATTTGCTGACGACCAACCGCACCGTAGGCGAGATCGTCCCCGAGAAGAAGTAAAGGAAGGACGCACCATGAACAAGAAAAATAGCGCTTTGTGGGTACTGGGAGCCGTTCTGCTCGTTCTGTTCGCCGCCCCGCTGGCGGCCCAGAAAGGCCCCAAGGGCCCGTTCGATTTCCCCAAGCTCAATCCGCTGAAAAACCCGCCGGTCACGCAAGTGACCCTGAAGAACGGCATCAAGCTGTTCCTGATCGAAGACCACCGCTTCCCGACCATCGACATGAGCGGCATGTTCTTCGCTTCGTCGGCCTTCGAGCCCGCTGAAAAGGCAGGGCTGGCCGCGCTCACCGGCACGGTGCTGCGCACAGGCGGAACGGAAAAAATGTCCGGCGACCAGATCGACCGCGAGCTGGAGACCATGGCGGCCTCCATCGAGACCTCCATCAGCGACGAGAGCGGTTCGATCCATACCTCCATGCTCAAGGAGGATCTGGATAAAGTGTTGCCGATCCTGGCTGACATCCTGCGCCGGCCGGTGTTCGACCCGGAGAAGATCGACCTGGCCAGGATCGAGGCCCGCACCGACATCTCCCGCCGCAACGACGACATCGGCCAGATCGCCGACCGGGAATTCATCAAGGTGATCTATGGGGCGCAGAGCCCCTATGCGCGCCAGAGCGAATATGCCACCATCGACGCCATCGGCCGCGACGACATGGTCGCCTTCTACAAGGCCTACTTCCATCCCGACAACATGTGGCTCGCGGTCTGGGGCGACTTCAACAGCAAGCAGATGATCCGCAAGATCGATGCCGTCTTCGGCGATTGGCCCGCCTCCGGGCTGAAACTGCCCGCCCTTCCCGAAGTCAACTATGAATTCAAGTCAACCGTGAATTACATCGAGAAGACCGATGTCAACCAGTCCAACATCGTTGTCGGCCATATCGGCGGCCTGCTGAGCGACCCCGACTACGCGGTGCTTTCGGTCATGAACCGCATCCTCTCCTTCGACCGCATGTTCAAGAGGATCCGCACCGACGAGGGGCTGGCGTACTCGGTGTGGGGCTACTACGGCTCCGGCTACAAGGTGCCGGGAGCGTTTTCCGCCGGTGCCCAGACCAAGTCGGAGTCGACGGCCAAGGCCATCGCGATCATGCTGGACGAGATGAAGCGCATCCGCAGCGTGGAGGTCAGCGACGAGGAGCTCAAGAGGGCCAAGGACCAGTTCCTGAACACCTACGTCTTCCAGTTCGACAGCCGGGCCAAGATCATCCGCAACCTCCTGCAGCTTGCTTATTACGGCTATCCCCTCGACTTTTCCGAGCAGTTGATCAAGAAGATCGAAGCCGTGACCAAGGCCGATGTTCTGCAAGCGGCCAAAAAGCACCTGCGGCCCGAGCAGGTGCAGATCCTGGTGGTGGGCCAGCAGGCCGACTTTGACAAGCCGCTCAGCACCTTCGGGCCGGTCAATCCCATCGACATCGCCATCCCGGTTCCTGCGGGGGAGTCGGCCCCGGAGGCCACTCCCGAGTCGCTGGCCCAAGGCAATGAACTGTTCGCCAAGGCCATCGCCGCCATGGGCGATCCCGCCCGGATCAAGACCGTGCGCAGCGTGCGCGTGACGGGCGACCTGACCCAGAGCACGCCCATGGGCGACATGACCATGGCGGCCGAGATCGTCACCGTTTATCCGGACAAGGTCCTTTTGGCTTTGGATACCCCCGGTGGCAAGATGACCATGGTGATCAACGGCGCCAGGGGCGTGATCAAAATGCCGCAGGGGTCCATGCCCCTGCCTGAGGCGCAGAGCAAGAGCATCCGGGAGAATATCGGCCGTGACCTGT
This sequence comes from uncultured Clostridia bacterium, assembly GCA_964562095.1. GTDB lineage: Bacteria > Acidobacteriota > Aminicenantia > UBA2199 > UBA2199 > UBA2199. Next base: position 50,001 of record CAZLSH010000002.1, read on the forward strand.
ACTATGTCTGGCAGAACGCCGGGCAATACCGGTTCCAGGCGCTGGGCGTGAAACAATTCGCCGGTCTGGAAGCGCTCGGCCTCCTGGTCACGGCTCCCGGCGTAAGCTTCCATCTTTTCCTCGACCCGCAGACCCTGCTGCCCCGCGGCAATTCCTACCAGACCGTGACCCAGGAGGGGCCGGCGACGGTCGAGGAGCGCGTCTCCGACTACCGCGAGGTGGAGGGGATCCAAATGCCGTTCCAGAGCGAAAGCTATGCCAAGGATAAGAAGGCTTCCGCCCAGGCGGTCAAAAAAATCGAGATCAACCCGGAGCTCGGCGCCGACCTTTTCCAGGTCGAGTAGTCCAGTCATATTTTTATCGCGGGCGGGGCGCCGAAAAGCGCCCCGCCCGGGTTTACAATGAGGTGCGGGCATGAAAGAGGCGCTGCAGGGAATGGTAGGCAAGGATATCGTCGTGGACACCCGTTCGCCCTGGATGTACATCGGCAAGCTGGCCGAGGTGCAGTCTGACAGCCTGCTCCTGATCGACGTCGACGTCCACGACAGCGGCGAGACCCCGCTGCCCAGGGAGCGCTACGTGCTCGCGGCGTGCGAGACGGGGATCAAGGCCAACCGCCGCTCGGTCTACGTCAGCCTGGGCTACGTGGTCAGCGCTTCACTGTTGTCCGAGGTCATCCGCTATTAGCTCCGTGAAGCCCTGGTATCTCTACCTGGTGCGCTGCGGCGACGGCACGCTGTACACCGGCATCTCCAACGATGTGGATCGCCGCCTGGCCGCTCATGCTGCCGGCAGGGGAGCGCGCTACCTGCGCGGCCGCGGCCCCCTGACCCTGGCCCGCAAGGTCCGGGTCGGCAGCCATGGCGATGCCCTTACGGCGGAACGCAGGGTCAAGCGCTTGGGGCGGGATAGAAAAGAAAAGCTAATCCAGGGCAAGATCAGGTTGAAAGATTTGATTGAGGAAGACGTCAGACGCCAGACGTTAGACGTTAGCAAGAAAAAAAAATTCAAGAACAAAAAGGCAGGAACTGAATAATTCGTATCGGCGAATATTTGTTCGCTGGTTCTTTAAGCGCCTGGCTAACATCTAACATCTAACGTCTAACGTCTTTCGCTTGCTGACGTCTAACATCTAACGTCTAATGCCTTCTTCCTTAGCCTCCTGAAGTCTGCGGGAAGGCGGTGTTCGAGTATAAGTATTCGACCTTTTCCTTGTGCTTGAGCTCCTGGTTGGCCATGGCCATCAGCATCTCCCTGACCTCACCGGCGGGCTGCAGGGCGGCGAGTGCCTTGTAGAACTGGTAGGAGTTCCACTCGCGGTGGGCGGCGACCAGGTAGACCTCGCTCGTGTTCATGTTCTTCTTGGGATCGGGCTTGGCGGCGTACTGGGCGACGTGGTAATCGATGGGCGTATCCATGCCCAGGCCGCTGAGTTTCTTCTCGCCCCTGAGGTAGCCCTGCAGGAACTCCTTGTGGGCCAGTTCCTCGCCGGCCAGGAACTTCAGGGTCTCCCTGGCCAGGGCGTCCTCGACCAGGTCGTGCAGGCCGAGGTAGAAGGCGCGGGCTTCCTCCTCGTTGCGGATGGCGGTCTCGATCAGGCTTTGCAGGTTTTGTGTTTCCATGATGCCTCCTCTGGATGTTTCGTCTTACAGATTCAGCTGGGCGCTGAACATGACCTGATTGGTCTTTGTCTTTTCGGACTGGGAGTAGGCGCTGGAAAAATGGGCGAATTCCAGCCCGAAACTGACGCCGGAGCCGGCGGCGAACTGCATGCCGGCCAGCATTGTGCCGGTCTTTTTCAGTTCCCTGGCGGCGAGCTGTTCTTCGTCGGTCAGGTCTTCGAAGGCGTAGCCGATCCAGCCGCTCCACTTGCCCCGGGCCAGCAGCAGCTCGGACCAGAAAGAGGACGCCTTCTTGCCCTTCAACTCCCCAATCATGTTTTCATAGAGACCGGCACGGCTCATGACATTGGCCAGGTTGGCGCCCATGGCGTATTCGCCCTTCAGCGTCAGGTGCTTGCAGAGGGCGAGGTTCCAGTCGAGGCCGATGCCGGCCTCGTCAACCTTGTTGTCAAGGGCGGTGTTTTCGCGGCCATAGATGCCCGAGAGGCCCAGCTGATACTTGCCGCCCGTTCCCAGCTTGAGGCCCAGGCGCGATTGCATGACCGGCATTTTGGCCGACCAGCCGCCGGCGGAGGCGGGATCGCTCAGCGACACGGCCAGATCGAAGCGCGGGGCCGAATAGGTGTAGCGCACCTGGGCGTGGCGGAAGCCGACGTTGCCCGTCTGCCACAGGTAGCCGTTGATCATCAGCGTGGTGGGGCCCAGGGGCGAGAACAGGTCCCAGGCCTGGCCGAAGAGCAGGCTGTGGCCCTTCCTGGACAGGGTGAAGTAGCCCTGGCGGAAACGCGGCTTCATCTGGGTGGGGGTGGCGGTGTCGAAAAAGTCGAACTCCAGCACGGCAGCCACGCCGAAGGCGCCGTTGGCCAGCGGTGTCCCCGCGTACTTGAAGCCGAAGCGGGTGTGGGTGGCCGACAGGTACAGGTTGCCATCGCCGGGGACGGCGTAGCGCGGGAAGGTCAGGCCGTTGACGCCGCCGTCCTGGTAGGCTGCGTCGAGCTTGAAGAAGCCGAACAGCTGCAGTTTGTTTTTTTCCGTATCGACCAGGGTGATGTCCCCGAAGGCGCGCAGGCAGGGGAGGAGCAGCCACAAGATCGCAATTGACAGCATGGAGAACTTTTTCATGGATACCTCGCTTATGAGACTATTTTACCCTATTTCCAGGGTCGTTTTCAAGCCAAAAAATTTGCGGTTTAACTAAAAATTCAGCAGGATGGGCCGCGGCTTGAGGACGTGGCCGACCAGCGTCAGGCCGCTGCGGCGGACGATCTCCAGCGCCTTGCTGGTCAGCGTGGTCTGCGAGATGAGGGCGGGAATGCCCGCGCGCAGGCACTTCAGCGCCATCTCGGCCGAAACGCGGCCGGTGGTCAGCAGCGCGCAGCGGCTGAAGTCGGTTTTTCGGGCCAATCCCCAGCCGATCAACTTGTCGACGCTGTTGCTGCGGCCGATGTCCTCGCGGCCGGCCAGGATCTTCCGCGCTTCCATGTCCGCCAGCAGCGAGCAATGGATGCCGCCGTGGCGGCTGAACATCCGGGCGAGCGCCGGCAGCTGCTCCATCAGGGCGACGGCCTGCGCCAGGGTGAATTCGTAGCTGCGGCGCAGCAGCGGCAGGTCGGCGAACAGCGCCGCCGGCACTTCGCCTCCCGAGCAGGCGGTCACCTGGAGCGGCTGGAAGCGGCGTCCGGCCCCGGCGCCCGCGGGCCGCAGGCGGACCCGGGCCCGGTCGTCCCGGAAACTCAGGCCGGACACATCCGCGGCAACGGCGATCAATCCCTGACTGAACAGCCAGCCCAAAACCAGTTCCCGGCGCTGGAACGGGGAGCAGCTCAGGCGGCCCAGGCAGCGGCCATCCATCTCGATCTCCAGCAGCGTCTCCTCGGGCAGCGCCACCAGGCCGATCTCGCGGCGCTTTTCAGGCGCCTTCTTTCTTGCGGCTTTTGAGGTAGTCATGGTAATCCTCGCTGGTGTTCAGGTTGCGGAACCAGTCCTGCCCGTCCATGGCCACGAACTCGGTGCGGCACGTCCGGAACAGGGAGGAGATGCGCAGGTCGCCGGCGGCGACCTGGCGCGCGATCGTCGGCGCGATGCCGCGGTCGTAGGCGGCGAACAACGGCTCGAACTTGCCGTCACGGTAGCGCGGCACCACGATCTCGCTGCCGGGCGCCAGGGCCAGGATCTTTTTCAGGAACGGCAGGTGGACGACGGGGATATCGCAGGCCATGACGAAGTTGATGCGGCAGGGCGAGGCCCGCAGGGCGGTCCACAGGGCCGGCAGTGGCCCCTGTCCCGGCGTCTCGTCCTCGACCACCGGCAGCCCCAGGAAACTGAATTTGCTTCTGTCGCCGGCGCTGATCAGGATGGTCGCGAAACAGGGGCGGATTTGTTCGACGAGCGACTCGATCAGGGTGCGGCCGCAGAAAGGCAGCAGCGGTTTTTCCCGGCGCATGCGCCGGCTGTGCCCCCCGGCCAGGATGATCGCCGCGGCGGGTTCGCAGATCATGGGCGGGGGGATGTCAGGAACCGGGCTGGACCTTGTCCTTGCTGATGAAGCCCTCGTCGCCTCCGGCCGGCTTGGCCTTCATGGAGGAGACCAGGAAGGCCTTCTGCTTTTCATTGTTGTTCTTGAAGCGGGCGCCAATGGAAAAGAGGAGCCCGGGAGGCAGGGACGTGTATTTCTGGCTGTCGAAGGAGGCGACCTCGGCGCGGTTGATCTCGATCTCGAATTCCTGCTGGCGGTTGTCGCGGCTGTGGACCAGGTAGATCTTGTAGACCGAGCCGATCACCGGCTGGAAATTGCTGACCAGATTGATCCCTTCGCTGCTGATGTTGTTGGCCACGAAGCTGACGACGTTCAGCAGCTTGCCCTTCATCTCCTTGGACACGTCAAAGCGGGCGCTTTTCCTTTTTTCCATGATGCTCCATCCTGGGGAATGAAATGCCATGGTAGCACAACTGGAAAAATATTCAATGGCCGGCCGGGGAGGCCCGCTGCAGGAATTCCTCCCCGGACGGCTGCATCGCCACTTTTTCGGGAATCCTCCGAAACCGGTTTTCTGATCGGTTGGCGGTAGACGGTGGCTGCCATCCAATGAAATCGGTTTGCGGTGGAAGGTCAAAGAAGAAAGTGTTAGTGATCGTGTTAGTGTTAGCAGGAGAGCAGTGACTTCGGTTGCAATCATTGTAATCGGTTGACGGGTGACGGTTTACGGTTTTCGGGAAGAGAAGTTCCCGCCATCTCTTGTTCTTTCTCATCACGCATCACGCATAACGCATAACGTAATCCGTGTCACGCGTTACGAAGTTCGTTCCTATTTCAATGCCAGTTCTTCACTTTTGCCTTTTGCCTTTTTACTTTTGCCTTTGTCTCACCCTTCGCCTTATGCCCTGCGCCTTGCGCCGGGCTCGCTTATTTCTTGGGCACCCAAATCAGCAGCACCATTCCCGGGATCGAGATCAGGAAGCTGACCAGGAACATGCCGCCGTACCCGAGCCAGGAGGCAATGAAGCCGCTGCTGACGCCGGCGACGATGCCGCCCAGGCTCATCAGCCCCGAGCCGATGGCGAAATGCGCCGCCTTGAACTCCATCTTGCAGATGCGCATCAGGAAGGTGGTCAGCACCGCCGTGCCCAGGCCGCTGGCGAACTGGTCGAAGCCGTGCACGCCGGCGGCGAGAGCCAGGTTGCCTGCGCCGATGAACAGCGGCTGCGCGGCGCCGGTGTTGGCGGCCAGGTAGGGTGCCAGGCCGCCGGCCAGCAGCATGTAGACGACATTGGTCAGGTTCTGCGCCAGCAGGAAGGGCCAGATCACCCGCTGGAGGCCGTGGCGCGAGATCATCCAGCCGCCGACCAGCGCGCCGGCGATCGAAGCGGGCAGGCCGATGCCGCCCGAGATCCAGCCGTAGTGCTCCTTGATGCCCAGGTCGACGACGAACGCCGACGCCATGGAGCTGACCATGAATTCGCCGCTGCGCGCCAGGACGATGAAGGCCAGGACCAGGCCGATCTTCTCCTGGTCCATGAAAGTGAGAAAGGCGCGGCCGTAGAAGGAATTCGGGTCCCGGGTCAGGAGGGATGCGAGCTTTGTGCGCAGAGCGGCCAGGAGAGCCAGCCCCAGCAGCAGCCCCAGGCCGACGGCGCGGGCGAAATTCAGCTCCCTGAGGATGGGCGATGCCTGCCGCCATTCCTGCCACAGGGCCGAGTTGAAAAAAATGAGGAACCCGGCGACCAGCGCAACTCCCAGGCCGATGTTCGCCAGGACACGCGGCCGGGCGAACAGGCCGAGCATTTTCACGGCCGGTTGGCGCTCCGTCTCGCATTCGGGGAGGAAGAAAAAATGGTAGGCGGCCAGCAGCGCCAGCAGCAGGCCGGCGAGCAGGAAAGCGAGCATCCAGGAGAAGGCGGCGCCGATGGTCACGATCACGCCGCTGGCGGTGAGCATGGCCACGCGGTAGGCCATGATGCGGTAGCCCAGAAAGCGGGTCTGCTCTTCCTGGTTGAGCGCTGCCAGGTAATAGCCGTCTATGGCGATGTCGTGGGTGGCGGCGACGAAGGCCCCGGCGAAGAACAGGATGGCGATCAGGCGCGGGGCGGCGGGCAGGGGTACGAGGAACGCCGCGGCGCCGATCAGGACGGCCAGCGATGCCTGCATGGCCAGCAGCCAGCTTTTCTTGGTGGCGAACTCGTCGACGAGCGGCCCCCAGAAGAACTTGAGGATCCAGGGCAGGCCGAAGAAGGTGGTCAGGCCGACCGCCTCCAGGCTGACGCCGCGGTCGCGAAAGAAGAAGGCGGAGACGGAGCGGATGATGGAGAAGGGGAACCCTTCCGCGAAGTAGGTGCTGAAGCACCAGACTTGCGGTCTTTTGGCGATGGATGTCGGTCGGTCGTTGGCCATAGTCCCAGATGGTATTACATGAAAACGGAGATGTAAATAGAGACGACCGCAGTCCGAATTCCATTTGAACTCAGGGAAGAAGCGGGAAGAGTGAGGGAAAGGCAGAGGGAAGACAAAGTGGGACAAGCGGTCATCAAGGGCTTATCCCGCTCTCTCTTCCCTCGTTCTTCCCTCTGTCTTCCCTTGAATCTTCCCTTAGTTCGCTGGATTTCAGGCCGATGCGGATGAAGGGCCCCTTTGCGCCGTCCCGGACGGCGAAGGGGGCGGCGACGGGCGATCGGCAAACCCAGATGATCTCGCCATCGCCGTTTTCCAGCAGCGGGCAGAGGCGGCGCAGCGGCGCCGGCACGCCCGAAGCGCGGATCATCTCAAAGACGCTCTGTTCGTAGGGGGAATGGATCTTGCGGTACTTGTCGCCGCGGCGGGCCGGGCGCAGACGCAACGGGAAGCGCAGCTTCTTTTCCGCCACCAGGATCTCGAAGTTGTCCCCGGGCAGGCGGAAGCGGGCGGTCTTTTTCACGATGAGGCTGCGGCCGATCTCCGGGATGGGCCATTTGCCGGCGCCGCCGATCTCCAGGCGGTAATCGCCGATGCGCACCTTCTCCGGGAAGATCCAGCCCTTGGCGAACTTCAGGTTCAGCCCGGGCAGGGAGAGGCCGCGACCCGTCTCCACGCTCTTCATGAAATCGGCGATATGCTCGTAGCCGACGCCCAACAGGTCGCCCTTGACCCGGCGCAGGTATTCGCGGGCCAGGTGCCGCGCCAGGGCCGGGTGCAGGCCGGTGAAGGCGGCTGCCGGCAGAATGGTCCTCATGAGCAGTTGTTGGTCCAGGATGGCGCTGGCCGCGCCCTGAAAAAAGTCGAACTCGTCCTGAATCAGCAGCACCGTGCGCAGTATCCGCTCATCGGCTTCGGGCTCGATGGCCCGGGCCGCGGGCATGAGCAGGTGGCGGATGCGGTTGCGCAGGAAGTCGTGCTCCAGGTTGGTCGGGTCCCGGTAATACTCGATGCCGTTGCGTTCCAGGAAGGCCAGGATCTCCGCCTCGGAGAAGATGAGCAGCGGCCGGACGATCCGCTTCTCCTTGCTGGCGTAGATCGCCGATAGTCCTTGCAAGCCGCTGCCGCGGAAGAGCTTGATAAAGAAGGTTTCGGCCAGGTCGGAGCGGCTGTGGGCAGTGGCGATGCGCGGGCCGGGGTAGCGGCCGGCCAGGCAATGGAAGAAGTCGTAGCGCGAGAGCGAAGCGGCGTGCTCGAGGTTCAGGCGCTTCTCCTCGCGGAAGCGCTCCACGTCGCGGCTGCCGGTCTCCAGTTCGATGCCGCGGGCGGCGCAGAAGTCGCGCACCCATTTCTCCTCTTCCCGGGCGTCGTCGCGCAGGCGGTGGTTGAAATAGGCGGCGACCATCCGGAAGCGGAGGGCCTTTTGCAGTTCCTGGAAGAGCAAGGCCAGGGTGACCGAGTCCTTTCCCCCGGAGAAACCGAGGATGACCGTGTTGCCGGGGCGGACGAGTCCGTGGTCCTGGATGTTTTTTTTGAATTCCGGGAACAGGATATTCATCGCCCCCTCGGGTTTCTTCCTCTCCGCGGAGAAGAAAGAGTAGCGGCGGAGGGAATTGAACCCCCGACATAACGGATATGAGCCGTCTGCTCTACCGACTGAGCTACGCCGCCATCAGGAGCCAATTATACCCGAAACAGGGCTGCCATGCAACAGAGCAGGTCTTCAGGGAAGGCAGGGAGAAGAAAGAGGGAAAGGCAGAGGGAAGACAGAGTGGGAAAGAAGTCGATTACGGCTATTCTCACTCTCTCTTCCCTCATTCTTCCCTTTGTCTTCCCTCTGACTTCCCTTTATTTCGTCAACGTCCTTGCTAGAACTTCCTGCTGGCTCCGCCGCCGCCGGAGCGGCCGCCGCCGAATGAGCCCAGGGACGAGCGCGAGCCGGACGAGGATGAACGCGGAGAGGAGAGGCGCGGCGTCGAGTTCTCGCGGGTCTTGGAGTAGTTGCACTTGGGGTTGAGGCAGGTCTCGGTGGTCCGCGTGCGGCCGCCGTGTTCCTTTGTCGCCGCCACCAGCGTCATAGTGCTGGAGGTGAGGGCGCGGCGCTGGCACTGCGGGCACTTGCAGGCCTTGCCCAGCTTGATGGCCAGCTTTTCGTCGGCGCCGCACTTCGGGCAACGCCAGAATTCGTAGTCCATTCCGCCCGCCTTCTCCTCGGCCGCCTCCTCGGTGCTCAGCATCACGTCGTCCTCGCTGTCAGCGGCCATGTCCATGGCGGCGCCGCACTTCGTGCAGGAGAGATGGTAGGAATCCACCTTCCTTTTGAGGATCCGGCCGGTGAAGAGGCGGCCGAAGGTGGCCAGCCCGGGCGCGGCCAGCATGGATACAAAGGGAGTGAGGAAGTCCCTGCCGAAGCCGAGGACCAGGAAAAAGGAGATCACACCGCCGATCCAGGCCAGGATGACGCTGGCGGGAGTGCCGCCGGCGATCCGAGCGCGGGCGGCCCTGCCGCGGGCCCTGTTGAAGCGCGTCACGGTGAGGGCGACGGCCAGCAGGGCGAAGGCCAGGATGCCGCCGCCGAAGTACAATGAGGCCCGCAGCGGGTCCCATTTCCCCTTTTTTTTCGGCTGGGGGAAGTTCTTGGGCTTGGGAGGGGGCGCCTCGGCCGGCCAGGAAGCCGGGTCGGCGATTGTAAGGGAAACGTCGCCGGCCGCCTGGACGGCGACATCGCGGGCGGCCAGGAACAGGCCGCGACCGAAGCGGCCGGCCTGGAGATGGGTGATGGCGTTGCGCTCGAGCAGGCGCGAGGCCAGGGCGTCGGGGATGTCCGCCTCCAGGCCGTAGCCCACCTCCAGGCGCACGAAACGGTCGTCGCGCGAGCAGAGGAGAAGGAGGCCATTGTCCCTGCCCCTGGCGCCGATGGCGAAACGGCGGAACACCTTTTCGGCGAATTCCTCGATCCCCAGCCCGCCCAGGTCGCCGACCGTGACCACGGCCATCTCGACGGTCGCCTTGGACTGCAGCTCGCGGCAGATGCCGTCGATCATTCCGACATACGCGGGCGACAGCACGCCGCCGCCATCGGAGACATAGGCCCCTGAGGCCTTTCTCGGGTTCAAGACCTCCTCGGGTCTTTCCCCCTGCAGCGGCAGGAGGGCGGCGCCCAGCGCCAGCAGCAGCCAGAGGCAGCGAAGCGGTCTTCCGTTCATGGGGGCTCCTTCCAGGGGGGAGATTGTACGTGAAAACCGGATGAATTTCAAAAAGAGCGCAGCCAGAAAAATAAGCGGTTGACAAAAACGACTAAATGTATTATATAAATGGTACAATGAAATCCAAAGGGGAATGAACATGAACCTGACGATCGATGCCAAGTCGCCCTTGCCGGTCTATCAGCAGGTTATTCAGGCAATCAAGCTGGAGATACTTTCCGGCGGCCTGCGCAACGGCGACCCGCTGCCCTCCATCCGCGACCTGGCCAAGCTGCTCAAGCTGAATCCCAATACCGTAGCAAAGGCGTATTACGCTTTGGAAGCCGAAGGCTTCAGCGAGGGGCGCAGCGGCAGCGGCAGCCGCGTCAAGGTGCCGCCCGGCAGGCAGGATGCGCTGCGCAAGGCCATGCTGGAAAGCGAATTGAGGATCTTCCTGGAGAAAGCGGTATCGCTGGGTTTCTCTCTGGAAGACATCGGACAACTGATAGAGAGGATAAAAAATGAGCCAAGCCATCATCGAGGTCTGTGATCTTTCCCTGGGTTTTTCCCGCAAAAAGGTGCTCGACAGCCTGTGCCTGTCCCTGAATGAAGGGGAGTGGGCGGTGATCGCCGGACGCAACGGTGCGGGCAAGAGCACGCTGCTGCGCGCGCTGGCCGGCGTGCTGCTGCCCGACTCCGGGACCATCACCCGTTCGGCCGCGGCGCCCCGGGAACGGATCGGCTTCATCTCCGACCGCCTCAGCCTCTTCGAGGACTGGTCGATCGATCAGGCCGTCGACTTCCACCGCCGTGTCTTCCACATCAAGGATTTCGACGGCCATATGGTCAAGCGCCTGGGAGTGCGGGACAAGGACCGGATCAGGAACCTCTCGGCCGGCGAGCGGGCCATCCTGCATTTGTCGCTGGCCCTGGCGCAGAAGCCGGCGCTGCTGCTGGTCGACGAGGTGCTGCACATGCTCGACCCGTACATCCGCGACCTGTTCATCGAGGGTCTGATCGAGGCGATGGCGGTCCAGCAGGCGTCGGTGCTCACGGTCAACCACACCTTCGGCGAGATCGAGCGCCTTCCCGAGCGGGTGCTGGTCATGGACGAGGGGCGGTTCGTCATCGACGAAACTCCGGAAGCGCTGCGCGGCAAGATGAGAAAAGTCGTCAGCCGCGACCTGTTGCCCGAAACCCTGCCCTGCATTTTCAAGAGAACCGATGGCGAATACAAGGAATATTTCATCTTTCCGTTCCAGGAAGAGTTGCGGCAAGGGAATTCGCTTGATTTCCAGGGAATGGCGTTGCCCGAAATCATCAAGGCATTCATCGGAGGCGGTTATGAACAGAAAAGAATGGCGTGAAGTAGGCCTTCAGTCATTGTACTTCGTGCTGGCCTTGGCCGGCATGGTCCTGCTGGCTTTTATCGGCGACCTGCTGAGCGACAGGCCCCTGGGCGGCGAGAAGATCGCCATCATCCTGGGGCTGTGGCTCCTGATGTTTTCCATGTTCATGGGCCTTTCTCCCTTCGCCATGGACGCCAAGCAGAGGGGAATGGAATACCTGCTCAGCCTGCCGCTGCCGCGGCGCCGGCTGCTGCTGGTCAAACTCCTGCCGCGCCTGGCCGCCGTCATCCTCTTCTTCCTGGCATTCGCGGCGTTCTACGGCCTGGCGGGCAACGCCGCCTTCGGCGGGGCGTTCGCCGCGTTCAGCCTGACATATTTTGCCTTGTTCTTCATCTCCATTTCCCTGGCGGTCGTCCACGAGAATTTCATCATCCAGTCGCTCTGGGCCGGCGTTGCCCTGTGCGGCTACCTGGCCCTCTGCCTGTGGGTGTGCGCCCTGGGCTTCGCCTGGAAATTTAGCATGCCTTTTTCCTGGACCGGGATCCGACCCTGGATGGACCTGAGCTACGACGCAGCTAGCTTGATTTCGGCGATCACCGTTTTTCTCATAATGCTGGCACCTTTCGTCTTCTCCTTTTTCCTGGCCTTCAAAAAGTTCGACCTGAAGCCGGCCCGAGCCTTCAACCGCCGCCAGCTGCTGTTTTTCGTGCCGCTGCTGCTCCTGGCTTTTGCGGGTTCCCTGGGCGTCACCTATTTTGCCCAAAAAAGCTCCGCTTATGACGAGGCGGACTTCCATATCCTCAAGGACCAGCGGCTGCTAAAAACCAGTTTTGCGGGAAAGCTGACCCTGTACAGCCAGGCTGGCCGGCAGCGCATCAAAACCAAGGGGCTCAGTTTCTTGGAGCGGATGCTGCTTGAGCAAAAAGAGCGGTTGTTTTTGAGCGGCTATGATTCCAAGGACGGGACGCGGTTCATCGGCTGCCTGAACCTGGCGGACCTCTCCTGGAAAATAGTGCACCGCTGCCCGAATCGCTACTTTGTCGTCCCCGGCTACCAGAGCTTCCGTTATGACGGCGAGAGTTTTGTCTACCTGCGGCGCAGCCGGGCCGAGGCAGAGCGGCCTGGCCTGGATACCGATCCCGTGGTAAGAACGGAAGAAATGGAACTGGTCCGTGTGGACCCAACCGGCGGCAAGGAGCGGACGATCGCCTACAACACTCCGCTTTTCAAGAGATATTACGAGCCCACCTTCATCGGCTGCGATACGCAGAACAGCATGCGCTTCTGGCTGGTCGCCCACAAATGGAAAAACGTGCTCCGGCTATGGGAGGACGGCCGGGTGGAGGACCTGGGCTTGTCTAAAGGTATCCCGGTTTATGCCGGCGGCCTGCTGTTCACCCGCGGCGACAATTCCATGAAAGTGCTTCGCTTGCTGGCCAACGGCAGCGAAACGGTCAAGGAAATTAGCGGAGATTTCAAGGTCAATGTTTTTTATAACCGTTCACTGGATATCAGGAATGTCAGGGAAATTTATGTCAAACGGAATAAGCGCATCGTGTGCATCGACTTGGCCTCTATAAATGTCGAAGATGTCGGGCCTGAGCGCGGCAATATCTGGATGGTTCCGTCCGGGGAATTTTATTATGTCGAATTCGAATCCTGGCCGCCCTTGGGCACCAACGGCTGGAAGAAGCTGTACCGCCTGCAGGACGGCAAAATGGTCCTGCTCAAGCGCTTCGATTTCGCGGACGCCGGCTACGGGCATCTCAGGGTGAACGGCAATGGCGTCATACTGCACCAGATGAAAATGAAAAACGCCAGGGTGGCGGAGTCGAGCACGCGCATTTTTGCTTTCCCGGATTTGAAGGAATTGCCGATCAAGGACTAGTTCCGCCCTTATCTATGCCGGCCTTGATTGACAGCGGCGGGGGTTCATACTACCATCCTTGCCGGAAGCACTCCATGACGATCCGCAAGCGCGGAAAAAAAACGACCGCCCGCAAACAGGCAACGCCGGGGCCGCCGGCCCGTTCCGGCTGGCTTGCCCTTTACCGCCGCTCCAGCCGCGAGACCCTGGAACTGGCCCTGGGCGAGGTCCCCGGCTACGCCGAATGGCGGCCGTTCGATCCGGGACGCAAGGCCGGCGTGGACGAGCGCTACGCGGCGCTGCCGGCGCTCACCAAGCGCGAGCTGCGCGAGCATTTTCCCGCCGGCTTCGTGCCGCGCCAACGCGAGCTCGGCCCGGGACTGGCCGCCGGCGAGGTGGAGTTTGCCCAGACCAGCGGCAGCACCGGCGACCGCGTGACCCTGGTTTTTAATCCCGCCTGGTGGGAGGAGTCGGAGCGGGCCGCCTGGGGGCTCAACCGCCACGCCCGCCGCTATGCCGATGGCCGCCACCGCGAGGCGGTGCTGGCCTCGCCGCGCTGCGTCGGCCCCGGCTTTACCCCCCGGCCGCTGGGCGTCGCCGAGCGCACCATCGGCCGCCACCTCTACGTCAACCAGAGGCTCAATCCCGCCGCCTGGAGTGAAGCCGACGTGCGGCGCATGGCCCGGGAGATCAATGACTACGAGCCGGTGGCCATCGAGGGCGACCCGGCCTACCTGGCCGCCTTCTGCCGCCAGGTGCGGGCGTCGGGAGCGAAGATATGGCAGCCGCGCATCATCTTCCTCACCTACACCTTTCCCTCGCGCCTTTACCGGCGCCAGATCGCCGAGGTCTTCCGGGCGCCGCAGGCCAGCTCGTACGGCTCGACCGAGACCGGCCACGTCTTCATGGAATGCGAGGCGGGCCGGCTGCACCAGAACGTAGAGCACTGCCGGGTCGATTTCCTCCCCTGGCTGCCGCGCCATGGCGGCCCGCAGCGGGGGCGCATCCTGGTCACCGTGTTCCACAACCCCTGGTTTGCCGTGCTGCGCTTCGACATCGGCGACGTAGCGCGGCTTGACGACCGGGGCCCCTGCCCATGCGGCCACGTCCAGGGGATGGTACTGCGCGCCGTCGAGGGCCGGGTCAGCCATGTGACGTTCGACCGCGGCGGCAATGCCGTGAGTGTCGACGATCTCGACGCCCGGCTGGCCGATGTTCCGGGGCTGGACGGCTGGCAGCTGGAGCTGCCGCGGCCCGGCGAGATGCGCCTGCGCATGCTGGCCGCCCCCGGGGAGCAACGGCCGGACGGCGCCGAGGCGCGCGGGCGGCTGCGCGAGCTTTACGGCGACGGCGTCCGCATCGCGGTTGTGGTGACGAAATCCCTGCAGCACGAGCCCTCGGGCAAGATCCGCTTCGTGCGTGCGGCATACCCTGTGCACCACGCGGTCCTGTGGCGGAGTCGGCGGTGAGATCGCCCGGGCTCTTCCTGATCGCCGGCGATCCCGGCCGCCGCAACGCCCGGCGCGACCCGCTGCTGGAGGAGGTCCTGGCGCGCCTCGGCCTGGCGCGGCCCTGCGTGGCTTACATAGGGGCCGCCAGCCGCGACAACCGCCTCTTTTTCCTGTGGATCTCCGCCCTGCTGAAGAAGGCGGGGGCGGGTACTGTGCGCCTGGCGTCCCTGGCCGGGCGGCGGGCCGTCCCGGCGCAGGCCCGGGCGGTCGCGGAGGGCGCCGACGTCGTTTTCATCAGCGGCGGCGACGTCGGCCTCGGCATGGGCCTCCTGCAATCGACGGGCCTCGACGGTCCTCTGCGCGGCCTCCATCGCGCCGGCATGCCGTTCATCGGCCTGTCCGCCGGCAGCATCATGCTGGCCCGCAGCTGGGTGCGCTGGGCCGACCCGGACGACGACGACAGCGCCGCCTCCTTCCCCTGCCTGGGGCTGGCGCCGCTGCTCTGTGACACCCATGGCGAGGGCGAGGATTGGCAGGAACTGCGGAAGCTTTTGCGCCTGACCGGCGAGCCGATCGGTTTTGGCATCCCCGCCGGCGCCGCCCTGACCGTCGGCAGCGGCGGTTTCCTGGCAGCGATGGGCAAGCCCGTGCAGCAGCTTACCGCGACGGGGAACTTGGACGATCTGAAGCTCTGAACCGATTGTTCGTGATTCGTAATTCGTGATGCGCAAAGGCAACAGCCGAGCCATCGCGGTTTTCTTCCGAATGACGAATTCGCCTTGCGAATTACGACGCACTGTCATCTCCTGCAACCATTTCCCGGTCGCGCGCATCTTAATCGGTGTACAGCGAACCACGAGGAGGTCAACATGGATAAATTCAACAAACTGAGCGGCGGCGTCAAGGCTTTCCTGACCGTGGCCCTGGTCCTGGCCCTGACCGGGGCGCTGGTGCTGCTGGGGGCCGAGAAGCCGGCCGCGGAAAAGGGGTCGCGCGGTTATCTGGGCGTCTCGGTGCAGAGCCTGGATGAGGACGCGCTAGAGAAGCTGGGAGTGAAGCACGGCGTGCTAGTGGCGGATGTGGAAAAGGAAAGCGCCGCCGCCAAGTCGGGGATCGTCAAGGGTGATGTCATCCAGTCGGTCAACGGCGAAAAGATCCGCGATCCGCAGGCACTGGTTGAGGTCATCCGCGAGCTGGCTCCAGGGAGCAAGGCCAGGATCGGCATCTGGCGGGGAGGCAAGGCGTTGGACGTGAAGGCGGTCTTGGGCAAAACCCAGCGCCCCGAGCGTATGAAGTGGAAACCCGGCCCCATGACCAAGGTCCTTCGTTCGGGCGCCTACCTGGGAATCCAGCTGCTGGAATTGGACAAAGACCTGGCCGCATACTTCAGCGTCAAGGCCGGCGAGGGGGTCCTGGTCACGCAGGTTGAAAAAGAGACGCCCGCGGCCAAGGCGGGTTTCAAATCCGGCGATGTGATCGTGCAGATGGCCGATCAGGCCGTCGGCAAGAGCGGGGACATCCATGAAGCCCTGGCCGCCCTGAAAAAGGGCGACAGCATCAGCGTCACCGTCATCCGCCAGGGCAAGCGGGAAACCCTGAAGGCCGAGCCCGACTTCAGCCGCCGCCAGCGCATCATGCGTTTCTTCGGCGGCGACAAGGACATGGAGATCCGCCACCTCGAGTTGCCCGAACTGGATTTCACCCTGCAGGAGTTCGACGTGCGGATTCCCGAACCCCCCGAGCCTCCCGACATGGAGGAAATCGAGGTCCACATCCAAAAGAAGCTGGAACATGCCCACGAACAACTGGAACAGGCTCACGAAAAACTGGACGGGGCCAAGATCAAGATCGAAAAGCGGCTGAAAAGGACCGGCGGGAATTATTGGATCTGATTCATCTCCTTCCTCCTTATCCCGGGGGACGGACCCGAGGTCCGTCCCCTCTTTTATTGCGGCGGGGCTTACTTGCGCTTGGAGAACAGGCGCAGGGGGGAGTCGGAGTCGGGCCGCGGCCGGAGCCGCGCCGGGTAGATCTTCTCGCTGGCGCCGGCCACTTCCTCGACCGAGTAGAAGGCGCCGGGAAGCGCGGCGCCCACCAGCTCCTGGACCTGCTGCAGGTGCTGGCGGCGGATCACGGTGAAGACGAGCTCAACCGGCCCCTCGGCGCCGCGGGCCGGAACGTGGGTGAAGCCGAAGCCCATCTCGCGCAGGCGGCGGCGGAACTCGGCGCTGTCGCCGGGGGTGATGACGCGCACCAGCACCGTGCCCAGCGAGAGCCGCCGCTCGAGCCATTGGCCGATGGCGGTGCCGGCGGCGAAGCCGGCGCCATAGGCGGCATAGGCCACCGGGTTCGAGACCCGCTTCATGATCTGGCTGATGGCCACCAGCCAGATGATCACCTCGAAAAAGCCCACCAGCGGCGCCAACCAGCGGATGCCGCGCGAGATGGCCACGATGCGGATGGTCTGCAGGCTGACGTCGATGATGCGCGCCAGGAAGATCAGCAGCGGCAGGACGAACCAGATGAACAGCGGCGAAAGCGTGAACGATGATTCCATGTTCAATTATATCATAGATCGCATGAAGGCCGATGCCTTTTTCGTCCTTCGACTTTGTGAACAGGGAACCGTCCATTGCATTCCGCTGCGGCCTGTGCTAGGCTTTGGCCATGGAACCCAGTGAACTGGTCAAGCCGTTGGGGATCGTCACCTTCGCCTGCGTCCTGCTCACCTTCCTGGTCGGCCTCTTCCGCGCCCGTTTCAAACTGAAGCTCAAGCACCACAAGGCCCTGGCCTGGCTGGCCTTGGCCGCCGCCGTCGTGCACGGACTGCTGGCGATCCTGTATTTCTGACCCTTCCACGGCAAGGAGGCCTGATGAAGAAAGCGCTCTTTTTCCTGCTGTTTTTTTCCGTTGCGTCCCTCGTCGCCCATGCGCCGAAGGACATGGAACTGAATTACGATGCGGAAACCGCGGCGCTGACCGTCACGGTCCATCACAAGGTGAGCGATGCCGACCGCCATTATATCCGCAGGATCGAAGTGTTCGCCGGCAAGGAACTGCTGGCCGAGAAGACCTACGAGCGCCAGGAGACCGCCGCCGCCCAGGAAGAGATGTTCCTCTTCATCGACAAACCGCTGGCCAGGGGAACGGCGGTGACGGTCACGGCCTACTGCAGCCTTTCAGGGAAGAGGAGCGCCAGGCTGGAATGGAAGTGAGGGGCGGGCGGGAGGTCAGCCGATGATCGTCGCCTCCTGCTCGCGGACCAGGATATGGACCGTCATGGTGCGGTGGCGCATGTCGATCATGACCACCTGCAGCTCCAGGTTCTCGTTCTTTTCCATGGACATGAGCCGGGTGGCGATCTCCAGCAGCTGGCCGGCGTTCATCTGCTCGTAATCCAGCTCGGCGCGGATCTTGGCGAAGCTGCCGCTGTCGAACTGGTCGATGCGCAGGACGCTGAAGCCATAGTGCGCGAACATGTCGTATATGACCTGCGGCTCATAGGTGTTCTTCATCTCTTTCCCGTTGCCCCATTGTCCGCTCAACGGGGTGGCAAAGTCAACCCGTTGCCGCCCAGTTTCCGGCGCGGGACCTGAAACGCGGTTGCCTTTCGGCTCCCGGCGTGCTATATTCCCCCTGAACATGGAAGAGAAGATCCGCACCATCCTGGCCGGCATTCTGGAAGTCGATCCCGCGCGCATCGACGGCGGCTTCGGTCCCGACACCTGCCGGGATTGGGATTCGCTGAACAACCTGCGCCTCATCACCGCCCTGGAAAAAGAGTTCGCCATCGCGTTTTCCTGGCCTGAGATCAGCGCCATGACCGATTTCGCCCATATCTGCGAAGTGATCCAGCGGCGTCAGGGCGCCAGCGGGGCGGCGCGATGAACCTGGGGCGGCTGGCGCGGCGCTTCCTGGTGCCGCACTGCTTCGTGTCGCTGTATTATTTCGGCAAATACGGCTGCAAGGTGAGCCTGCGCGCCGAGGTGGAGCTGAGCCCGCTGCTGATCATCGGCCGGCGCACGGAGATCAGTTCCTTCACCAAGATCAAGGCCAGCCACGGCCCCTTGCGCATCGGGGCGAACTGCTTCATCGGCGCCGGCTGCTTCATCGCCGCGCATCAGGGCGGCGTGGTCATCGGCGACGACTGCCTGATCAGTCCCCATGTCACAATCCTGTCGAACAATTACAACTACCAGCGCCTTGATATTCCCATCTGGAAGCAGGGGAGTTCCTCGAAAGGGGTGCGCATCGGCAACGATGTCTGGATCGGCAGCGGGGCCTGCGTCCTGGACGGGGCGCGGATCGGCAGCGGGGTCATCGTCGCTCCGAATTCGGTGGTCTCGGGAACCATTCCCGACCAGGCCGTCGTCCAGGGCAACCCGGCCCGGGTCATTTTCACCCGCCGCTGACGCCGCCAGTTTCCGCCCGGGTCCGCCGGCTCTTTTCCGCCCGCGCGCGCAGCCACGCCGCCGCCAGGAAGAAGCTTCCCAGGATCAGCACTTCGCGCAGCGCCGCCGCCAGGTTGTGGCCGTTGAACAGGCTGGGCAAGAAATCGCCGGCTGCGGGCGAGCGGGTGATGTTGATGAACAGCGGATGGGCGGAGATGAAATAGCGTCCGGACAGAGGCCATAAAAGGGGGAGTCCGAAAGGCGCGACGAAGTCCATGGCCAACAAGTCGAGCGGCAGGTGCGAGGAGAACAGCAGGAATATCATGGCTGCCGGAGCCCAAAAGCGACCGGGTGCCCGGGCAGCGAGGCGGCGTTTTTTCAGGCAGCAGAATCCGGCGCCGATGGCGGCGACGCCCAGCGCCGCGCCCAGGCTGTGAAAAGCGCCGTGATGGAACAGGTTGGGACGGCCGCTGAGAAGGCCGGGGATGAAGTCGGCATCGGGCAGGTTGGCCAGGAACATGAAAACGAAGGCGTCGAGCCAGCGCCGGGCGGAAAAAATGCCGGGACGCGCGCGCTGCAGGGCCATCCCGGCCAGCGCATGGCCGATCGGCAACGGCATGATCTACGGCCTGGCGTCCAGCAGAGCGCTCACCCGCGCGCATTCCTGCCGCCAGCGCGCATCGCTCCACTGGAACAGCGAACGCAGCCGGGGCAGCAGATCCATGGCGCGACGGGGATTCTCGCCCAGGCCGGTGCGGCGGAAGACCAGGTCGTCCAGGTGCACGACCGCCTCGGCTTCGACCAGGGGGCGGAGGTCGTTGGCGTCCCAGTCGCCGGCAGCCTGCCAGTCGTAGGCGAAGAACCCGCGCCGCGAGTTCGCCGCTTCCGGCGGCCGGCTCTGTTGCGCCTGGGCGCCGGGGAATATTCTTTTCAGGGTCTTCTCCGCCACCCGGCGCGAGGTGGTGTACTTGACGCCGGAAACGCTGAAGAGGCCCGCCGGGCCCTGATGTTCTCCATGGTCCAGGATCACCTCCCGGCCGGCCAGCTTGCCCGAAGCGCTGGCGGGCAGAATCCCGGCATACACCCGCTCGATGTCGCTTTCGCCCAGGGCCAGATCCGGCACCGCGTCGTTCATGTCGGCGATGAAGGCGGCGATGTCTTCGGGCCGCGGCAGCGGCTCCCGGTCGTCGTCGGCGAGCAGAACCTCGCCGGTGCCGGCCAGCAAGCGTCCCTGCCAGTTGTGGACGAAATAGGTATGGCCGGGGCGGCTGGGCGGGACCAGCGCCAGGGCGTATTCACTCAAGGCCTTGGTCCTGAACAGGATGTTGAACAGCAGCAGGCGGCGGCGCAGCAGCCTGGGATGATCCTGGTCGAACTTCTGGGCCAGTTCCCGGCACCAGGGGCCGGCGGCGTTGATGACGACCGGTGCGCGGAACTCCAGGTTTTGCGAGCTTTCGCGGTCAACGGCCCCAACCCCGCGCACCCGGCCCTGGTGGAGGAGCAGTTGATCCGCCTCGATGTAGTTCAAGAAGGTGGCGCCGAGGTCGCCGGCCCAGCGCAGGATCTCCATCAGCAGGCGCTGATGCTCGGGCATGGCGGCGTCGTACCAGAGCGCCGCGCCCTTGAGGCCGCGGCGGTCGACCAGGGGGAACCGCTGCCGGGTGAAGTCCCTGCCGACGACCTTGCCCATCGGCAGGCGCCCGCCGGCGGCGAGCCCCTGGTTGCGGCCGATGCTCAGGACGTCGTTCAGCAGCAGGCCGGCGCGCAGGATGCCCGGGCGCATCAGCCCCCGGCCGTAGAGGGGCATCAGGCAGGGCAGGACATGCACCAGGGCGGGGAAATTGGCCATGAACCAGCGCCGCTCGGGGACCGATTCAAAGAAACGCGGCACGTCGAGGGACTGCAGATAGCGCAGCCCGCCGTGGACCGTGCGCAGGTGATTGCGGCTGGTGGCGCCGCCGAAATCGTCCTTTTCCAGCAGCAGCGCCCGCTGGCCGCGCTTCCCGGCTTCCAGGGCCAGCATGACCCCATAAATGCCGCCGCCGATGATGATCAGGTCATGTTCCGTCGCCGCCGCCTTGGCGGGGTCGCGTTTGATGGTTGCCATGTTCCTCTGCTTGCCTTCCCCTCTGCCGCCGGGGAGCGGTCAGTGGCTGCGTCTTGAGCGGGACGCGCTCGTGACCGCTGAGTCCGGGGTGAGAAATCCGCTCACGTTCCCGGAGCGGTCGACGGTCTGGATGCGAAAATCGAGTACCGGCAGGAAGGGGAAAAGATTGAAAATGTAATAACTGGCGGTCGTGTTCATGGTATAGGGGAACGTCCCGGGTTGGAAGCCGAATTCGACGTGAAAATGGTCGAAGTCCGATTCCAGGCACGGGTCCCAGGTTGCGGTCCGGTTCAAGGTGTTCCTGGGGTCAAGGACCTTGACGTTCTGCGGCGGCCCGGGCGGGAACTTGACCAAGGCGCCGGCGAACAGCGCGGCGATCAGCGCGTGGCCCTCGCCATTGGGATGGTTGCCCTTGACCTGGACCTCCTGGCCGTCGATGATGATCGTTCCCGGCGTCTCGAGCAGGTCCTTCCAGCCGTCGGGCGGGTGGGTGTCCATGAAGGCGCTGAGCGTGTCGATGCTGGACGTTCCTTTCTGGGCGGCGAGCTGGAGGATGCCGGTGCTGAGCGATCTGAGGTTGTTCCAGTAAAACTGGTATGCGGAAAAGGCGTCCTTGCGCGGGGTCAGGGTGGAGACGATGACGCGCATGCCGCGCGCCAAGGCGGCGTCGATGATGTAGCTCAGACTTTCCAGGGAAGAGGCCAGGGAAAAACTGCTGCGCCAGACATCGTTGACCCCCAGCATCATGAGGAAGTACAGCGCGGGGTGGGCGTCGAGGTCTTCGTCGACGCGCAGGGCGGCTTCGTACGTCTCGTCGCCGGGGACTCCCAGGTTGACGTAATCCGCCGGACCGTAGTTCAGCGCCAGGCAGGTATCCCGCATCTGGGTCAGGTAACAGAGGTCGAGGCGCTGCACGCCCGCGATCTGGCCCCAGGTGATGCTGTCCCCGAAACCGACATAGGTGTTGAAATATTCCTGTTGCCGCGCGTTGGCGGCCTTTCTCCCGGAGAAAGCGCGCTGTTCCTCGCCCAGCAGCGTGCTGAGCCGGCGGGCGGCGTCGAAGCGATAGCGGCTGCTGCCCCGCAGATGGACGGTCTCGAACTCCAGGCCGGCGGGAATCTCCCGCCAGGTGAAGCTCTTTTCGCTGTAGGGCGTAGCGGTCAGCCGGTCCAGCGCCCCGGAACCGATTTCATAATAAAACAGGTCGTCATTGCCGGAATTGTCCGCCAGGAAGAGCAGGGCGAAAGGCCTGCCCGCCCGCTCGACGACCGCGGGCACGCCGATGGCGGCAAAGCCCTTCAGGGGCAGCATCTGGCTGAGCCGGCGGCGGTGATCGTAATAGGCCAGGCGGATGGAGCGGTCATGACAATTGAGCCAGAAGACGTAGAAATTTTCCTTGCCGAAGCGCACGCCCAGCAGGGGATTCTCGCCTTTCATCCCGGCGCTCAGCCGGGTGCTGGCCCTGCCTTGCAGCAGCAGGTCGGCGCCGGCGGCGGAAAAAACGGCCTCCAGGGCGAAGCGCTCGCCCTGGAAATCGAAATTCTCCAGGAGCGCTGATCGATCCAGGGAGAACAGCCGCGGGGCCGCCGCGGCGGCGGCCAGCAGAATGACGACGGCGGTCTTGATGCTCGGTTTCATGATGCTATATTTTATTTGAATCGCCCGGGCTTGTCAATTTCGCCGGCCGGCGGCAGCCTTCTTGGCCGCGCGGTCTGCAGCGGTCCCGCCGGTCGCAATCGGCCGCTCACTGCCGGCACAGCTCCAGCCCCACTCCCCAGGAAAAGCGGCGCAGCTCGTCATTGCTGCCGTTGACGAAATCGATGCTGACCTGGCTGGTGAGGTTGAAGCGGTGGCTCAAAGCCCAGGCCAGGCCGAATCCCGGCTCGACCACCAGGGACAGGGACTTGGCCAGCTCGTCTTGCTTGTCCTTGTACATGAATCCGGCGACGGTCCGCAGCCGCAAGCCGAGGCGGCCTTTTTCCAGCAGCGCGTAGTCGACGGCCAGGCCCCAGAACGGCGGGCGGCTGTCGGTTTCCGGCCCGACGCGGCCGAAACCGATCAGCCCGAATGCCAGGGAACGGCCCAGCCTCGCCCCGAGCTGCATGCCGGGCATGAATGTCCAGCGGCCCTCGTAGCGCGACAGCTTGCCGTAAAAATGGGCGTAGAAGTGAAGCCGATTTGCCGGCAGCGGCCGGCCTTCGTGCGGCAGCGTTTGATCGCCGCGGGCGATGGCGTCGAGGATCTCCGTGCGCGTGAAGCGGTCTTCGTTCAGTTCCTGCGTCTCACCGGGGGCCAGTTCCACCTCCGCCTCGCGGACATCGCTGTCGTTGACGGCGATGAGACGGTAGCGCCCGCGTCCCAGGCCCAGTTCGAGCACCCCCCCGGCCGTTTTGGGAAACTCCATCACCAGGGCGCCGCCCTGATCGTGGACGAAGATGCGCCCGGCCATGTCGCCGCCCAGGCGCAGATGGGCGTCGCCCTGGCGCAGGTCGGTGAGCACGACATCGCCGGTGCCCGACATCTGGATGTCGTAGCTGGCGTGCTGCGGTCCGCCTGGCGTTTTTTCGGTCTGGCGCAGGGTCTCGACGAAGGCGAACTGGTAGGCCTCGCTCAGGGTGACGCGGCCGTCCCTGGAGGCGTCCGCGGCGCCGCGCAGCCCGGTGACCAGGGAGCGGGTGAAAAAGGAGCCGCGGATGCGCTCCGATTCCTGCGAGGCTTCGTCGGCCGAGCTGGACGTCATGACGGCAAAGCCTTTCATGTCGAAGGCGGTGTCAAAAAGAAAAGGGGGGCGCAGGCGGCCGCCCTTGGAGCGGATGAAGGAGCCGGAGGCGCAGGAATCGATGATGGCGACGCGCGCATCGGCTGCCAGTTCCTGCAGCCGGCCGCGCAGCTCGCGGAAGGAGACCCGCTCGCGGCCGAGCAGGAGGTGGTCGGCGTCGGCATGCCCGGAATAGTAGAAAATGACTTCCAGGCGGGGCCGGTGCGGGCGCAGGCTCGCCAGCCTCTCGCGCAGCCGCTCCAGCTCCCGGAGCAGGGCATCGCGTCTCGGCTCCACCAGCAGGCGGCTGTCGTCGGGGGAGACGCCGCCGAGACTCTCCAGCACATGGAGCATCGACTTGGCGTCGGCTACGGCATAACGCAGGCTTGCGCGCCCCGGGCCGCCGTGGTTGGCGCCGATGACCAGCGCCAGGCGGCGCAGGGCGCCGGGGCCGGGCTCCCGGGCTCCGGGCAGCGGAGCGCCGGCAGCCAGCAGCAGGGCGGCGCAGAGACAAATCAGCGGTGGTTTCCGAGGCATGTCCGGCCCTACTTGCGCAGCAGCAGCGAGAACTGGCCGTACACGGCGGGCAGGTCGAGCGGCCCGGCCATGGCCCGCTCGGGATCGGCGGCCAGCCAGCCGGCCTTCTCCAGAATCGCGGCCGTTGGCAGCGGCTTTTTGGCAGTGATGAAGAAAAAGCGTTCGAAGCGCGGCGCCTGGTCCAGCTCGAAGGCGCTGGCGAGGAGAACGCGGCGGGCGCTTCGCAGGGCGGTGCCGCACTCCGCGCATGCGGGGAAGTGCAGGGTGACGCCGCCGGCGCCGTCGATGGATAGGATGACGCCGTGCGTGAAGCGGCCCGGCAGGTAGGCCAATTGGAGCGCATCGCCGGCTTGCGCCCGGTCGCCGCTGGCAAGGGCTTCTTCGGCGCCGTCGCGCTGGCGGAAGACCTGCAGCGCCGGCCCGGCCGGGGTCGCGCCGCCCTTGATGCCGGCGTATTCGCCGCGGCTTTCAGCCACTCCCAGGCGGCGCTGCAGGAACGGCGGCAGGATGATCAGCAGAAGCACGGCCGTGGCCAGGAGCGGTACAGCCACCCAGGCCAGGCGGCGGCGGGATCTTTTCGCCGCCGGCCGGGACAGGGCGGCTTTTTTCAGGATTTTCGGGATCGCCTGGTCGGCGGGGTAGGTGCTCAGGACCTGGCGGTCGGCCGCGCGCAGCTTTTCCAGCGCGGAGCGCAGGCCGGCATCCTGCGCCAGCTTTTTTTCCATCTGCCGGCGCTGGCGGCGCGGCAGCTCGTCCAGGAGATAGCGCTCCAGCATCCACTCCGGCACACGCGTTTCCTTGTTCACCTTGTCCCTCCTGGGCCGCCGACAGCGAGGGCGCGGGCGCGAAATTCGCGCAGGCGCTTTCTCACTCCGGAAACCGACATGCGGGTCTCGCGGGCCACCTGCTGAAAGGTCATGCCGTCCACAAAATGCAGCACGGCCATCTCCCGGGTCGAGGACTTCTCGCGGCGGAACAGGCGCTCCAGGATGACCGAGGCCAGAGTCCGCGTCTCCTGCTCGGCGCAGCAGGCGATGCGGGACAGGATGTCATGGTCGGCATCGGTCCGCTGGCTCTTGCGTTCGCGGATGATGTTGAGGCAGACGTTGGTGGCGATGCGGTAGAGCAGGCTCGAGGGGTAGCGGCCGTGCAGCCGCTCGCGGTGGCTCAGCAGGCGCACGAATACCTCCTGCATGGCGTCGACCGCCTGCTCCTCGTCCCGGAGCAGGAAGCGGCAGCGGCGCAATACCATCGGCGCGTAGCGGCGGTACAGGCCTTCCACGTCGATGGGGATGCTGCCGTCGTCTTTCATGGCGCTTGATGCGGATTCCTCTCATACCCAGTATAACACAACCGAGAAAACATTCCGCCACCTGCGGGCCAGGTGACGCTCCGCCGGCACCGCCGTGTTTCATCCACGGGCGCCCCGAGTGCGCCGAGGAGGAGATCATGAAAAAGGCGATCGCGTTTCTGGCTGTACTGGCGCTGGCCGCGCTGCCGGCACTCGGCCGGGGAGGTGGCGACGAATGGTCGGATCTCGTGATGCCCGGCGTGGTCGGGAATGTGCTCGGCGCCGTCGCCGGGGGATTGGCCGGGGGAAAAATCGACAACTCCGGCGAGTCGCTGATCTCAAGCGGGGCGCTGCTGGGCGTGCTGGCCGGCTCGGTGATGGGCAGCGCCGTCGGCGTCCACCTGGCCGCCGGCCGGCGGGGGAGACTCGCCAGCGCGCTTTGGGGAGCCATTCTCGGCGAGGCCGCGGCCCTGGGTGCAGTAGCCCTGATCGGTGATGCAGGCGGTCTCGGGCTGGTGGCGGCTGTCCCCCTGGCCGTGCTGCCGGCGGCCGGCGCCGCGGCTTTCTATGGGAACTCGCTGTCTTCCTGGCAACGCCGCGCCGGGAGCGGCATTCTCAAACTGTCCGCGGGCAAATTCGGATTCGGGGTGCCCGAATTCCAAGTCAGCCCCATGATCGTCCCCGGGCTCAAGGCCAAGCCCGGAATGCGGTTCAACCTGCGGCTCCTGAGCGTCGAACTATAGAGGATGGGATGGGAACTTGGGCTCAGCCGAGCGTGAGCTTGCGATAGCGGACGCGGTGCGGGCGGTCGGCTTCGTGGCCGAGGCGGCGGTGGCGGTCGGCCTCATAGTCGGAATAGTTCCCCTCGAACCAGTACACCCGGCTCTCGCCTTCGAAGGCCAGGATGTGGGTGGCGATGCGGTCGAGGAACCAGCGGTCGTGGGAAATGATGACGGCGCAGCCGGCGAAATCCTCGAGGGCGTCCTCGAGGGCGCGCAGGGTGTTGACGACGAGGTCGTTGGTCGGCTCGTCGAGCAGCAGCACGTTGGCCTCGGCCTTGACGATGCGCGCCAGGTGCAGGCGGTTGCGCTCGCCGCCCGACAGCACGCCGGCCTTTTTCTGCTGGTCGCCGCCGGTGAAGTTGAACCACGAGGCGTAGGCGCGGGCGTTGACCGGCTTGCCGCCCAGCATGAAGGTTTCCTGGCCGTCGCCGATCACCTCCCAGACGGGCTTGTCGGGATCCACGGCGGCGCGCTCCTGGTCGGCATAGGCCAGCTTGACCGTCTCGCCCAGGCGGATGGTGCCGCTGTCGGGCCGCTCCTGCCCGGTCAACAGCCGGAACAGGGTGGTCTTGCCGGCGCCGTTGGCGCCGATGACGCCGACGATGCCGGCGCGCGGCAGGCTGAAGGAGAGGTTCTCGAACAGCAGCTTGTCGCCGTACGACTTGCCGATGCCGTTGGCCTCGATGACCAGCTCGCCCAGGCGCGGTCCCGAGGGGATGTAAATGCGGGCGTCTTCGATGCGCGCGGTTTTTTCCGCGGCCAGCAGTTTCTCGTAGGAGCTGAGGCGGGCCTTGCCCTTGGCCTGGCGGGCGCGGGGCGACATGCGCACCCACTCCAGCTCGCGCTGCAGCTGGCGCTGCTGGCGTTCCGAGGACTTGGCCTCGTTGGCCAGGCGCTGCTGCTTCTGCTCCAGCCAGGACGAATAGTTGCCCTTCCAGGGGATGCCCTCGCCGCGGTCCAGCTCCAGTATCCACTGGGCGGCGTTGTCCAGGAAATAGCGGTCATGGGTGACGGCGATGACCGTCCCCTTGTATTCCTGCAGGTGATGCTCGAGCCACTGCACCGACTCGGCGTCGAGATGGTTGGTCGGCTCGTCGAGGAGCAGGATGTCGGGCTCCTGCAGCAGCAGCCGGCACAGGGCGACGCGCCGTTTTTCGCCGCCGGAAAGGTTGGCCGTCGGTGCGTCGCCGGGAGGGCAGCGCAGGGCGTCCATGGCGGTTTCCAGCCGGGTGTCCAGGTTCCAGGCATCCATTTCGTCCAGCTTTTCCTGGACGGCGGCCTGGCGGGCGATCAGCTTCTCCATGCCGGCCTCGTCCAGCGCCGGGTCGGCGAAGCCCTCGTTGACCTGGTCGAATTCGGCCAGCTTGTCGAGCACGGGCTGCACCGCCTCGGAAATGACCTGCTTGACCGTTTTTTGCGGGTCGAGCCGCGGCTCCTGCTCCAGGAAACCCAGCGAGTAGTCGCGGGCCGGGATCACCTCGCCCTGGAAATCCTTGTCCACGCCGGCGATGATCCGCAGCAGGCTGCTCTTGCCCGAACCGTTCAGGCCGATGACGCCGATCTTGGCTCCGTAATAGAAAGAGAGCGAGATATCCTTGAGCACCTGCCGGTGCGGCGGGTGGACGCGGCTGACGTTGGCCATGGAGAAAATGATTTGCCGGCCTTCACCTTGGGCCATGCTCCCTCCTTGCGCTGTGGGCCATGATGGATCCGTTTCAGTTCGGCCGGCGCCCGTCATGGCGCGGACGTCCGGCCGGGCGGCCGCCTCCGGGCCTGGGCCGGGATGAGCGGCTGTCGCGCCGTTCGCTCCCCGGGCGGGGCCTGCCGCCCTGGGGCCGGCTGCCGCGCCGGTCCCCGCCGGGCCTGCCGTCGTCCCGCGGCCTGCCGCCGCGGGAGTCGCGGAACATCATGCCGCGGCTCCGGTCGGGCAGGAACAGGTCGTCCTCGGCGAAAACGACGGGGATCTTGGCGGTGAGGAGCTCCTGGATCGGCTCGAGGTTGGTCACCCACTTCTCGCAGGCCAGGGTGACGGCCTTGCCGCTCTTGCCGGCGCGGGCGGTGCGCCCGATGCGGTGCACGTAGTTCTCGCTCTCGCCGGGCAGGTCGTAATTGACCACCATGTCCAGGTCCTCGATGTGCAGGCCGCGGGCGGCGACGTCGGTGGCCACCACGATCTTGCCCTTGCCCGCCTTGAAGTCGTCGATGACGCGCTGGCGGCGGCTCTGGGGCAAGTCGCCGGTGAGGAACTCGTTGGCGTAGCCGTTGATCTCCAGGCGGCGGCTCAGGCGTTCGGCGTCGTGCTTCATGTTGGTGAAGATCAGGACGCTGCGCGGACGGTCGCGCTTCAGGATGCCCAGCAGCAGGCTGACCTTTTCCTGGCTGCCCACGTGGTACAGCTCCTGGTTGACGGTGTCGACGGTGATCTTCTCCGGGGTGATGGCGATCTTCTCGGGCCGGTTCATGTGCTCGCGGGCGATCTGCAGGGCCGGCCCCGAGAGCGTGGCGCTGAACAGCATGGTCTGGCGGTATTCCACGGCCGGCATCCGGCGCAGGATCCTGCGGATGTCGGGCAGGAATCCCATGTCGAAGAGGCGGTCGGCCTCGTCGATGACCAGGAAACCGATGCCCTTCATGCTCAGCGTTCCCTTCTGCTCCAGGTCGAGGAGGCGGCCGGGGGTGCCGACCATGATGTCCACCCCCTTCTTCAGGGCGGCCTCCTGGCGGTTGTAGCCCACGCCGCCGTAAAAGCAGCCGGTGCGCAGATTGAGGTGGCGGCCGATCTGCCGGGCCTCGGCCTCGATCTGCACGGCCAGCTCGCGCGTGGGGGCGACGATCAGCGCCCGGCGCCAGGCGGCGGCCACGGACTGCTGGCGCTGGAAGATCGTGATCAGGAAGGCGGCGGTTTTGCCGGTGCCGGTCTGCGACTGCACGGCGACGTCCTTCCCCGCCAGGGAGAAGACCAGGGATTTTTCCTGGACCGGGGTCAATGCGGTGAATTCCATGTCCTTGATCCCCTGCAGCAGCCGGGGATCGAGTTGCAGTTCTTCAAAAGTCATCGTGATTCATTACCTCGTGTTGAATTTCATTAAGCGGTTGGGAATCCTGCTCGGGAAACAGAAGGTCGATTCGCTTCGGTCTGTTCGTTGCAAAGCCCTAATCTCTTAATGTGAAATCATAGCGCATGCGGGTGCCAATGTCAACCCGCCGCATCGCCGCATGGCCTTCCCAAGGGAAGAACGAGGGAAACCCAAGGAAGTGCAGAGGGAAGAAGGAGGGGGACTTGAGTGGAAGCCGGGCCCGTTGCCCTTCCTGCCTTCCCTCTCTCTTCCCCTGGGCTTCCCTTGAATTGTCGGGCCATTTGTGTTAAAAGGGCGCCAATGAACAACGCGCTCGTTTCCATCGTCATCCCGGTATTCAACGAGGCCGAGAACGTCGGCCCGCTGTACGGCGAGATCGCCGCGGCCGTCGCCGGCCGGGACGAGACCTTTGAGATCATCTTCGTCGATGACGGCAGCTCCGACGGTTCGCTGCCGGAGCTCAAGAGACTCCATGAGGCCGATCCGCGGGTAAAGGTCATCCATTTCCGCAAGAACTTCGGGCAGAGCGCCGCCATTTCGGCCGGATTCGATCTCAGCCGCGGCGAGGTGGTCGTGGCCTTGGATGCCGACCTGCAGAACGATCCGGCCGACATCCCGCTGCTGGTGGACAAGGTGGCCGAGGGCTACGATATCGTCAATGGCTGGCGCAAGAACCGGCGCGACAAGTGGCTGACGCGGCGCGTCCCCTCCTTTTTCGGCAACAAGCTCATCTCCTGGATTACCGGCGTCAAGCTGCATGACTATGGCTGCACCCTGCGCGGCTTCCGCAGCGACGTGGTCAAGAATTTGAAACTGTACGGCGAAATGCACCGCTATATTCCGGCCATCGCCTCGCGCATGGGCATCCGCTCGGCCGAGGTGGTCGTCAACCACCGCGAACGCCGGCACGGCAAATCCAAGTAC
>CAZLSH010000002.1:80236-80513 GCA_964562095.1 uncultured Clostridia bacterium
GGCGTCAGCAAGTACGGCATCGACCGCACCTTCCGCGTCATCCTCGACCTGATCTCGATCAAGTTCCTGCTGGCCTACTCGCACCGGCCGCTGCAGATCTTCGGCGGCGCCGGGCTGCTGCTGTTCCTGGCCGGGCTGGTCAGCGGGCTCATCCTGACCTACACCAAGTTCGTCCTGCACCAGGGCATCGCCGGCCGGCCGCTGCTCTTCTTCACGCTGCTGATGTTTTTCCTGGGTTTCCAGGCCATTTCCCTGGGGCTGCTGGCCGAGATGCTCT
>CAZLSH010000002.1:80523-93230 GCA_964562095.1 uncultured Clostridia bacterium
CTCGCGCATCTACCATGAGGGGCTGAACAAGAACGAGTACTCCATCCGCGCCCTGATCGGGTTTGAAGATGAACATATTGATGATCGCTCCCGAACCGTTCTTTGAACCACGCGGCACTCCCTTTTCCGAATATTTCCGCATCCGGGCGCTTTCCGCCCTCGGGCATCGCGTGGATCTGGTCACCTATCCTTTCGGTGAAGACCGGCAGATTCCGGGACTGAGGATATTCCGCAGCTGGCGCCCTCCCGGCATCCGGGCGGTCAAGACCGGGCCCTCGGGCGCCAAGCTCGTCCTGGATGCATTTCTTTTCTTGAGGGTGCTGGGCCGCATGTTCAGCGGCCAATACGACCTGGTCCACAGCCACGAGGAAGGCAGCATCATGGGGGTCGTGTTTCAAAAGCTGACCCGGACTCCCCATTTGTACGACATGCACTCCTCCCTGGTGCAGCAGATGGGCAACTTCCAGTTCACCCGCTCGCGGCTCGTCATCCGTTTCTTCCGCATCATCGAGAGGATCTCCCTGAAGAACGCCGCTTCGGTCATCGTCATCTGCCGCGCCCTCTACGATCAAGCCGCCGCCGTCACCGCGGCAGACAAGCTGACCCTGATCGAGAATTTCCTGGACGATCGCCCCGCCTGCACCGACGAGGGCAGGGTGCGCCGCCTGCGCGAATCCTTCGGGACCGGCGCCAGGACCATCGTCATGTATGCCGGCACGCTGGAGCCCTATCAGGGCATGCCCCTGCTGATCGACAGCATGGAGCGCCTGGACGCATCCTATTCCCTGGTCCTGGTCGGCGGCACCGCGGAGCAGGTGGCTGGTCTGCGCCGCGTCCTTGCCGCCCGCGACCTGGCTGGGCGTGTTGTTCTTCTCGGCCGGCAGCCGGCCGCGGATATCCCGGCGTACCTCCGGGCTGCCGATGTCCTGGTTTCGCCGCGCACCCTGGGGACCAATATCCCGCTGAAAATCTACTCCTACCTGGCCAGCGGCGTTCCGCTGGTCGCCACCGATCTGCCCACGCATACGCAGACCATCAGCCCCGACATCGCCGTCCTGGCCCTGCCGGAGCCGGAAGCTTTTGCCGCCGGCATCGCCCGCGCTGCCGGCGCGGCCGGAAAGGAGATCGCCGCCCGGGCACTGGATTTCTGCCGCCGGAACTACACGCCGGAACGCTACCAGGAACTCGTGGCCGCCGCCCTGGCCAAGGCCGTCGCCGGCAGTCCGCGGCGCACGGGTTGACGAGCCGGGCCCGATTGACAAAAAAACGGCGTTATGTTAATGAAAATCGGAGGCAGGCAATGAAATTTTCCGCCCGGGCGGTCGCCAGGCCGCGCTACGGAAAGGGAACGGGGGAACGGCCGCCGCTGAACGGAAATGCATTCCGCCCGCCGCGGCTGAACGGCCCCGGATGAATATCCATTTTTTTGCCAAGAGCGACATCGGCAGGGTCCGCACCGCCAACGAGGATTATTTCCTCAACGAGAAGATCTCCGAGAATGAATACCTGTTCGTCGTCGCCGACGGCATGGGCGGCCATCAAGCCGGCGATGTCGCCTCCAAAATGGCATCGGAGACGTTTTTCGAAACCTACCGCGCCCTGAGGAAGAAAGGCATCCCGATCCAGGCCGCATTGGAGCAGTCGGTGCGCAGGGCCAACTCGGTCGTGTTCCGCAAGGCGGCCGCCGATATCGAAAAACGGGGGATGGGCACGACATTCTCCGCCCTGGTCATCGCCGGCATGAAGGCCGCCATCGCCCATGTCGGCGACTCGCGCATCTACCTGATCCGCAAGCACCGGATCAAGCGCCTCACCACCGACCACTCCTTCGTGGAGAAACTGGTCGAGGAAGGGCGGATCTCCGCCGACGAGGCCCGTGATCATCCGCAGAAGAACGTCCTGTACATGTCGCTGGGCGCCCGCGAGAGCTTCACCCCGGAGATGCTGGCCGATATCGGTCTCGAGGACGGCGACGCGCTGGTCATGTGCTCCGACGGCTTGAGCAACATGGTGGATGACGAAAGCCTGATGAACCTGGTCCTGGGCGATTATCCCGAGGAGTCGGCCGAGGCGCTGGTGCGGCTGGCCAACGACCGCGGCGGCGCCGACAACATCACCGTCCAGGTTATCCGCCTGGGTTCGCTGGAGATGCTGGAAAAGACCAAGCCCATCCGCCTGAGCCGGCCACGGCGCAAGCTGGCCAAGGGGATCGCGGCGCTGGTGCTCCTCCTGCTGATCGCCGTTTTGGCGTATTTGTTCTTCATCCCGGCCCGCGGCGGCGCCGATGCCAAGGACGGCCCGGCCGCTGCCGGCCAGTCTGTCCCCGCATCGGAGGCGGCCGGGATCCGGGCGCCGCGCATCGGCGAGATCGACTCCTCGCGCTTCGACGGCCTGCGCCTGGCCGCCGCCGACTGCCGCTTCCTGAGCGGGCGCAGGCTGCACGTCGTGCGCGACCAGCGCCTGACCGTGTTCGACCTGAACGGACCGAACGTGGTCTCCATCGAGCTGCAGAGGGACGAACAGGTCGTGCCCTGCCGCGGCGACGGGATCTTTCTGCTGCGGCGTGAACCGACCCGCGATCCCGGCTACCTGCTCCTGCGCCAGGGCACGCCGGAGGCGCTGCTGCGCATCCGCCACGACGGGGAGGTGAATGCCAGGGAGGAGAGGAACGGCGGCATTTCGCAGTATCGCATCGCCGGTCTCCAGGGCGATGTGACGCCCGATTACATCGACGGCCGTCTCTTCATCTTCCACGACCGGCGTCACTACTATGGCATCAGGAATTGGCCGGAGCCGGAGGGCATGGCGGCCGCCATCGAGGGCTTGACCGTCACGCCCGGCGCGCGCCTGTGCTTCCAGAACGTCGCCGGCCGAACGACCCTGCTGCACCATGACGCCGGCAGCGGCCATGTCGTCGTATGGCGCATTGACGGCCGCCTGGAAAAAGTCGGGGAATTTTCGCTGCCGACGACGCCGCCGCTCCTGTGGCTGGAGTATGCCGGCGGCCGGGCGTTGATCGGCTATGCTCCGGATCAATGCCTGGCATGGGACGGCGGCCGCCGGGGCGCGAGCCAACTCTATGCCGCCCATAACTTCCAGCTGCGCATCGTCAAGGTGCTGGTGGACATGGCCGATAACAGCAAGGTCGTCATCGACGACGGCAACCAGCTCTTCAACCTGGACTGCTCTCCATGATCAAGATCGGCGAGAAGCTGGGCGACTTTCTCATCCGTGCCGAGATCGGCCGCGGCGGCATGGGCACCATTTACTATGCCACCGACACCATGCTCAACCGCGACGTGGCGCTGAAAGTCGTTCATCCGCAGCTGGCCGACAACCCGCAGCTGATGGAGCGGTTCAAGATCGAAGCCATGACCCAGGCGCGGCTGAATCATCCCGGCATCGTCACCATTTTCAGCTTCAACCGCATCGAGGGCGAGTACGTCATCGCCATGGAATACATTCCCGGGCGCAGCCTGAAGGAGATGCTGCTGGAGAGGAAGCGGCTTCAGCCCGCCGAGGCCGTCGACATCATCACCCAGGTTGCCGAAGGGTTGCGTTACGCCCACGCCCGCAATGTCATCCACCGCGACATCAAGCCGGCGAACATCCTGGTCGGCCCCGACGGCAAGGTGAAGATATCCGACTTCGGCATCGCCAAGATCCTCGGCACCCAGGGGCTGACCAAGACCGGCATGCTGATCGGCACGCCCTGGTACACGTCGCCGGAGCAGATCATCGGCAAGGAGATCGACTGCCGCACCGACTTGTATTCGCTCGGCGTCACCTTCTACGAGGTATTGACCGGCCGCGTGCCGTTTGACTCCGAAACCAACTCCGAATTCCAGATCCAGAAGGCGCACCTGGAAACCCCGCCGCCGCGGCCATCCATCTTCAACCCGGAGATCGGCATCCAGCTGGAAAAGTTCATCCTGCTGGCCCTGCAGAAAAAAGTCGACAAGCGCTTCCAGAGCGCCCGCGACATGATCGAGGAGCTGAACCGCATCCGGCACGGCCTGACCCGGGCGGGGATGACCTTCTCCCCGGGAGTCACCCAGCGGATCGCCGTTCCCGGCCAGCGCCGGCGGCAGTGGCTCCGGGCGCCGCTCAATATCCTGGCCTTCCTGGTCCTGCTGGCCGCCGGCATCGCCCTTTTCCTCATGCTGTCCGGCCAGCGGGGGATGGATGACAGCCAGGTGGATATCCCCTCGCGTATCCCGTCATCCGTTTCCGAAGCGGCGGCGGCGCCGGAACCCCAAGGCAGTTCCACCCTGGCCGTGACCGGAGATCCCGTTCCCGGGGAGGCCGTTCCGGATGCGGCGGCGGCCTCCGCTCCCGCGCCGGAAACCCCGGCCCGGGGATCCAGCGCTGCGGATCCGGCCAG
Source organism: uncultured Clostridia bacterium (assembly GCA_964562095.1). Classification (GTDB taxonomy): domain Bacteria; phylum Acidobacteriota; class Aminicenantia; order UBA2199; family UBA2199; genus UBA2199. The sequence continues at coordinate 84,908 of CAZLSH010000002.1, forward strand.
GGAAACACCGTCGCCCGACGCCGCTGGGGAAGACCGCGCCGCGCCTCCGCTCCATGCCGTCCCCGCCCGGGCGCAGACGGCGGACGATTCCCGGCCCGGCCGCGCCGCACCCGTCCCGGAGGGCCAATCCGCCATGGAAAAGCTGGGCAGCCTGGATGAGGAACTGGCGCGGCTGCGCTCCCTGCTGGAAGCTCAGGACCTTGCCGCCGCCGACCGGCTGACGAACGCCCTGCTGCGCTCCGGGGTCGAACGCCGCGCCTTTCCCATGCTGGGCAAGGTCAAGTTCCTCGCCGGCCATTTCGCCGCGGCCGAGAGGCTCTGGTCGCGCTCCCTGCAGGACAACCTGCTGGTTTCCCTGGAGATGGCGCACCTGCACGGCGGCGCGGATGACTTCTGCCTCGGCCAGCTCAAGTTCAAGAAAAAGTTCATCCTGTTCAATTCCAACACCCGCGGCGACCACAGTTTCGCCCTGAGCGCCGGCGGCATCCGTTCATTTGCCCTGGGCGGCGACATGGCCGTCCACATCGCCGGCGTCGCCGGCGGCCAGGAGGTCAATGAGCGTTTCGTGGCGGCTGGAAAAATGGGCCGGATGCCGAAGCAACGGTTCCTGGTTGATTTTCTCAACCGACATGTACTATAGGAGGCCCGGATGAAAAAAAATCTGCTGCCGGCGCCGTCCGTCCTGGGACGAGCTTGCGCCGGTTTTTCCCTTGCCGGCTTCTGGCGGGAGAACAGGTCCCCGCTGCTCATGGCCCTGGCCGCCGCGGCGGCGGTGATCGTGCTCCTGTTCTGGCTGGCCCGCCGGCGGCGGCAGGATGCCTTTCCCGAGATCAATTCCCCCCCCCCCGACGCCTTCGCGAACGGGCCCGACCTGGGCATGACGCTGGCCGAAGGCCGAGCGGAGGCCGTTGAGCGCAAGCCGGCTTCTTCACCCGGCCTGCACGGCAAGATCGAGGTGTTCGTAGGCGACCAGCCGATCAGTACGTTCCTGGTCACCGACAACCCGCTGCCGATCGGCCGCGACCCCGGACAGGCGCTGGTCATCATCCAGGAGCCGATCATCTCCAAGCTCCATTGCCAGGTTTTCGTTCGCAACGGCGAGGTCTTCGTCAAGGACCTCAATTCCACCAATGGCGTCTACCTGAACGAGGAGAAGGTCATGGAACGGCAAATCCAGGACGGGGACGCGGTCTTTCTGGGCAAGAAAGGAACCGTGCGTTTCGTCTACCACCGCTGAGCGGCGGCATGAAAAAGCTCATTCTCTGCGGGCTGCTGTTCGCTTCCTTCTGCGCCTGGGGTCAGCAGGCGATCGACCGGAGCGAGATCCTGCTGGATCCTGAGTGGAAAAAAATCTATGCGGACTATGTCCCGGATGCCGAGCTGATCGCGGCCTTGAAAAACATGGCAGCGGAGGTGACGATCGACGTCTACCTCGGTCTGTGGTGCGGCGATTCCAAGGAGCATGTGCCCGTCTTCCTGAAGATCGTGGACGCCCTGGACACCGCCGGCCCGCAAGTCCATTGGTACGGCGTGGAGCGTAAGGCGGACCCGGAGCAGAAGTACTATGTCGAGGAGAGGGAGGTGGAACGCGTGCCGACCTTCATCATCTGCAGCGGCGGAGAGGAGAAGGGGCGCATCGTCGAGACGCCCAAGTTATCGATTCTGGAGGACATGCTGGCCATCATTCTCCAATAACTCAGACGTTAGATGCTAGACGTTAGCCAGGCAAAGGACAGGCTGAAGAAGGTAGACGATCGACGCAGGACAAGAATCTTTTAGTAATTTGCTTCAGGAATTTTTCTTGCTGACTACTAACGTCTAACGTCTGACGTCTGAGTTGCTATAGATACGGCGCCAGTTCGATCACCGACGGCGGATGGCTCTGCTTCAGGAAGTACTCCGGCAGTTGTTTCATGGCCAGCGCCGCTTCGTCGGCGGTGCGGAAGCGGCCCCAGAGGACCAGCCAGCAGTTGCGGCCGTCGCTTTGATTGCGGTTCAGCAGGAAAAAACCCTCCGTATCGGTCACCTGACGATAGGCGCTGCGGACCGACGCCTTCTGGCAGTCCATCTCCAGCAGGATGCTGAAGGTGACCCTGGCTTCCCGCATGACGCGGCGCCAGATGTCGCCGGCGGCTCGGAAGTCGCCCGCGGTGAACTGCTTCCTTGCCCGGGCTTCGTCCGTGGGCGCCGCGGCTGGATCCATTTCAGCGGCCGCTGCCTCGGGCGCAGCGCCACGCGGGGCGGCGGCGGGCTCCTGGGGCGGCCCTGGCTCCTGTCCCGCTCCCGTCTCGGCGGCGGCCGTTTCGCTCATTTCCGCAGCCGCAGATTCCTTTGCCGCCACGGGTAAGGATTTCCCGGGCCGCGCCTTGGCCGCGGCGGGAGGCGCTGTTTTCCCGGTTGCCGGGCCGTTCCCTCGGGAAAGCCACAGGGACGCGCCGACGAGGACGGCAACCAGGAGGATGGACAGGATGGGAACGCTCAGCCAGGGGGATTTATGCTTTTCCGCCCGCAGGAACGGCTGGGGTCGGGGGCGCTCCGGCGGTTCCCGGCGCTCGACCCGAGGCTCACCGACAGCAACTTCCGCTTCCGGCGTTTCATCCGGCAAAAGGTCGGGGAGTTCGGGCAGCTCGGATTCCGCGGCCGGGGTCTCCTTCTCCATCGTGATCTCGGGCATTTCGCCCAGGGGGATGTCCTGGATGGCCGTCTCGTCGATCATGGCCGGCATTTCGATATCGACCTCGTCCGGGGCATTGGCCTGGGATTGGCCAAAAAGGCTGTCCAGCTCCTTGAAATCGATGTGGGTGGCTTTTTCCGCTTCCTGCTTCTTCAGCAATCCGGTCAGCAGGAAAAAGTAGAGAAGCTTCAGGATGCGGTGCTTGCGTTCAGCCGGAAAATCCAGCAGCACCGAATCCAAACGCCGGGGCGAGCTGAAACGGGCCAGGAGTTCCTGCTGCTCGGCATCGAGGGAATAGCGGCGCGTTTTGCCGGGGTCGGGGTCCTGTTGCATCTCGCCCGAGAGGGAGCCCATCTCCTCCCAGATGATGTTCACGTCCATCTGCCCCAGGACGAATTGGGCGACGACGGCTGAAATGTCGATGTCCAGGCTGACCAGGCGATTGGGCGGGGATTCCTGCACCAGCTGGAAGCTGCCGCTATTCCAGCGCAGGACGCCGAAAGCGATGTGCCGGACCTGTTCGCGCGTGGCCTGGATCAGGTCGTCGAGAGTGAGAATGCCGTTCTCAACCAGGACCTTGCCGAATGTTTCGCTGATCTTGTTGCCGGCCTGAAACGGCGCCAGAACCTCGGGCGCGACCAGTTTCCTGTCCAGCAGGATATGATCGATGCGGTCCGATTCGTCCGATGAGATGGCCCAGCTGATCCTGCCGCGGTTGAGGTAGAAGACTTTCAGGATCTCGTTCTGCCGGAGATAGAGGATCCCGGTCTGGCTCTGCTCGAAGAGCGAGAGCAGCAGGCGGGTCGGGGCCGTTTCGTTCAGCAATCCTTGGTCCGGGATCATGTGTCCTCCGCCGGGCGTGCGGTCCGGGCGCGGGCAACGCCCTGCTCATTGTAAACGGCGGCGCTGAAAAGTCAAGCCGTCATCGGCCTTGGCGCTTCAGCGGCCGGCTACTTTCCTTTCATGGTCCAGCAGCCACTGCTTGCGCCACAGGCCGCCGCCGTAGCCGGTCAGGCGGCCGTTGTGGCCGATGATGCGGTGGCAGGGAACGATGATGGCCACGGGATTGCGATGGTTGGCCCCGCCGACGGCCCGGCCGGAATAGGGGTGGCGGATGGCGCGGGCGATGCCGCCGTAGGACAGGGTGCGGCCGAACGGGACTTTGCGCAGCGCCGCCCAGACTTGTTTCTGAAAGGTCGTGCCGCGCAGATTGAGCGGAACCTCGAATTTCCGGCGCTGGCCCAGAAAATACTCTTCCAGTTGCTGGCAGGCCCGGCGCAGGCAATCGGGAATGTGCTCGGCCTCCGGGCCCGGCTTATCGCAGAATTCGACCGCCTGCACCCACTTTTCGTTTCCGGAGATGCGCAGGAAACCGATGGGAGACTGGACGTAGGCGCTGATGCTGGCGTTCTTCTTCGCGGCCCTGCCGGCGGCTTGGGTGGGCATTACTTGAGGATGGCTTCGAGCCGGTTGTTCACTTCAGCCCAGTTGACGATGTTCCAGAAGGATTCGACGAATTTGGCGCGGTCGTTCTTGTAATCCAGGTAGTAGGCGTGCTCCCAAACGTCGAGCACCATCAGCACGCGGAACATGGGGATGACATGGGTATTGTGCTTTTCGACCTGCATCAGCAATGGCCGCTGGGTCTGGCGGCAGTAGACCAAGGCCGCCCATCCCGAACCTTCGGTCGTGATCGCCGCCTGGCTGAACTCCTTCTTGAAGCGCTCGAATGAGCCGAATTCGGAGTCGATGGCCTTGGCGAAGAGCCCCTGCGGCTTGGGCGTCGTCCGGGCGGCCGGGGCCAGGTTCTCCCAGAACAGGGAGTGCAGCAGGTGGCCGGCGGCGTTGAATGAGAACGCCTTGCACAGGGCCTTGATATCTCCGTCGATGCCCTCGTTGCGGTTCTTGTCCAGCGTTTCCAGTATGGCATTGGCCGCATTGACGTAAGCGGCGTGGTGCTTTTGGTGATGCAGCTGCAGTTGCGCTTCCGAGATGTATGGCTCAAGGTCCTTGTAGGCGAAAGCCAATTGTGGAAGAGCATAGGGTTTCTTTTCCATGTGACCTCCCAAAAATCTTTATTTGTTGCGGATATGAGTATAAAAAATCATAAAAAAAATGTCAAGTGGCCCATAGCAAAAGGATAATATTTTTATTTTTACCAAATATCCAATGCCGTAGCCTGTAAACAACGGCAAGGGCCTTGAAACCGTTAGCAGGCCGGGAAATTTAAAATATTGCAAATAGAAAGGTCCGAACCCTTTCGACAGTATGGTTCAAAACGCTTTTTCTTCGTTTAGCGGGGCTCACTGCCACTATCCCTGTCACTGAATCTCGGTTATAATGCGTTCTTGGAGGCAATATGAAACGAACCATTTCCCTGCTGGCGATCTGCCTGCTGTCGCTGCTGCTGCCGGCCGATGAAATCCTGACCGTAGCCGAGAGCTCGGATTACGCAAAAACATCTTTATACGATGATGTCATGGAATTCCTTTGCCAGGTGCAGAAGACGTCCGATCAGGTGAAAATATTGCCGCTGGCCTTTTCCAGCGAGGGGCGCATGATCCCGCTGGTGGTTGTGAGCCGGGAGAAGGTGAGCCGGCCAGGCGACCTGGCGCTGGTTGGCAAGCCGGCGGTGCTGGTCATGGCCAACATTCATGCCGGCGAGGTCGAGGGCAAGGAAGCGTCGCTGATGCTCATCCGCGACATCGCCTTCGGGAAGTTCCCGGGCCTGCTCGATTCCCAGGTGCTGCTCTTTATCCCGATCTTCAACGCGGACGGCAACGAAAAGCTGGGGCGCAACCGCCGCGACCTCGGCCCCGAACTGGCCGGAGTGCGCTACAACGGCCAGAATCTTGACCTGAACCGCGATTACATCAAGCTGGAATCGCCGGAAGTCCAGGCCCTGGTTGGGCTTTTCAATTCCTGGGATCCGGTGCTGACCGTGGATATGCACACCACCAACGGCTCCTATCACCGCGAGCCGGTCACTTATTCCACCCTGCTCCATCCCAACGGCGACCCGCTGCTGGCCGACTACATGTGGCGCAGGCTTTTCCCCGCCGTGACCGCGACGCTTCGGGCCGTTTACGGATTCGACAGCGTTCCCTACGGCAACTTCGCTGACCGGGAATTCCCGGAGAAGGGCTGGGAGAACGACGCCCTGGAGGCCCGCTACGGCTCCAATTACGTGGGGCTGCGCAACCGCTTCAGCGTGCTGGACGAAAACTATTCGTATGCCGATTTCAAGACCCGCGTTCTCGCCTCGCGGGCCTTCGTCGCCGCCATCCTGTCCTACACCGCCAAGAACATCGGCGCCATGGCCGAAATGACGCGCCGTTGCGACCGCGACACGGCCGCCCGTTTCCATCTCGGCCAATTTCCCCTGGAATTCAAGCTGGAGCGGCTCTTCGACGTCACGGTCAAGAGCTTTGAATTCGTCAAGGAAGCCATTCCGCCCGAGGAGCGCGCCCAGCATCCCCCCTGGGCGGGCCAGTTCATCATGAAGAAGACCGACACGCTGAAGGATTACACGATACCCTATTTTTCGCTGGCCGTCCCCTGCCGCACGCTGCCGCTTCCCGCGGGCTACGTCCTGGCGCCGCACCAGGGCGAGGTGCTGGCCATCCTGAAACGCCATGGCATCCGCGTCGAGCGGGTGTTGGAAGGCTTCCGCGCCGATGCCGAAAGCTTCCTCATCGCCGCGGTCGAGCCCGGCAGGGACATTTACCAGGGCCGGGTGCAGAATGCCGTCCGCGGAAGCTACGAAAAAGCCGCAACCGATATTCCCCCCGGCTCGTACTACATTGGCCTGGACCAGCCCCTGGCGCGCCTGGTGCCGGTGCTGCTCGAGCCCGAGTCGGCCGACAGCCTGGCCGTCTGGGGATTCTTCAACCGCTTCATCGTTCAGCAGTGGAGCAACCGCCCCGGCCCTTACCCCGTCCTGCGTCTGGCCAAACGGCCCCCCGTCCCCATGCTGAGCGAGTGAGGCAGCCGTGCTGGAAGGGTTGAGCGAACGACTCGGCAAGGTGCTGCGCTACCTGCGCGGCGAGGTGAAGGTCACCGAGGAGAACATGCAGCAGGCGCTGCGGGAAATCCGCCTGACCCTGCTCGAGGCCGACGTCAATTTCAAGGTGGTCAAGCAGTTCATCGAGAGCGTGCGCAGCAAGTCCATGGGCCGCGAGGTGCACGAGAGCCTCAACCCCACCCAGCAGGTGATCCAGATTGTCCAGCAGGAGCTGACGGCCATTCTGGGCGCGGAGAACCGCGAACTGAACCGCAGCCCGCTCAAGCCGACCGTCATCATGCTGGCCGGGCTGCAGGGTTCGGGAAAAACCACCAGCGCCGGCAAGCTGGCGCTGCACCTGAAAGGCCTGGACAAGAGCTCCCTGCTCTGCTCGTTCGACCTGAAGCGGCTCGCCGCCGGCGAGCAGCTCGAGACCATCGCCCGCGACAGCGGCATCGCCTTCTTCGGCGGCCAGGGCGGCGACCTGCCCGAACTGGCCCGCGAGCTCAGAAGGACGGCCGAGTCCACCGGCTACGACTACGTCATCGCCGACACGGCCGGCCGCCTGCACGTCGATGACGAGCTGATGGCGGAGCTGCTCCGGGTCAAGGAAGCGCTGCAGCCGGCCGAGACCGTCTACGTAGCCGATGCCCTCACCGGCCAGGACGCGGTCCTTTCGGCCCAGGCGTTCGCCGAAAAAATCGGCATCGATTCGATCATCCTGACCAAGCTCGATGCCGACGTCCGCGGCGGGGCGGCCCTGTCCATCGTCAGCGTCACCAACCGGCCGATCAAGTTCATCGGCACCGGCGAGAAGCCGGGCGACCTGCAGCCCTTCCATCCCGGGCGCCTGGCCGCCAAGATCCTGGGCATGGGCGACATGCTGACCCTGATCGAGAAGGCGCAGAAGGAATTCGACGAGAAGCAGGCCGAGGCCCTGTCGCGGCGCCTGCTGGCGAACGAGTTCGGCATGGACGACTTCCTGGCCCAGCTCAAGCAGATGGAAAAGCTGGGGCCCATGGACGAGATCATGGGCATGCTGCCCGGCATGGGCGTCCGGGGCAACCTGTCCGGGATTCATGTCGACGAAAAGCGCGTGCGCCACCTGATGGCGGTGATCGAGTCGATGAACCGCAGGGAGCGCGAAAACCCCAAACTCATCGACGGCCGCCGCCGCCAGCGCATCGCCCGCGGATCGGGGCGGCCCGTTTCCGAGGTCAACCAGGTGCTGAAAAGCTATCTGGAGATGAAGAAAAACTTCAAAAAGCCCTTTTTCCGCAAGATGCTTAAAAAATTTGACAATTTTTCCAAAATAAGGTAGATTGATGTTTCGCAAGTTCAACTAGGAGCAACTTTCATGGTCGTTATTCGCCTGACAAGATTCGGAGGGAAAAAGAAGCCTCATTACCGCATCGTCGCCGTGGACAGGGAGAAGCCCAGGGAATCGAGATATATCGAATTGCTCGGCCAATACAGCCCCATGACCGCCCCGGCCCAGATCAAGATCGACATGGAGAAATACAACCAGTGGATCCGCAAGGGAGCCCAGCCGTCGGTGACGGTCAAATCGCTTGTGAAGAAACTAAATACAGGGAAGTAAGGAGGGCAACTTGAAGCAACTCGTGGAAACGGTATGCAAATCTCTC